>JANOOP010000100.1:0-6123 GCA_031421415.1 Candidatus Eiseniibacteriota bacterium | reverse complement strand
GCTCCCGTGGTCGGTCGCGCCAATCTCGATCGGCGTGGCGATCTGCGGCGCGCTCACGCTCGCCTGCTGGTGGCGACCCGGGGGCGCGAGGTGGGTCCGCACGCCGCTCGATCTCCCCGCGCTCGGATGGCTGGCCGCGCTCGTTCTCGCGAGTCTCTTCGCGCTCGACCCGTCCGGTTCGTGGCCCAATGTGAAGAAGGGCCTCCTCCTCGCCGTCGTTCCGGTGGCGGCCTATCACGCGCGCGACGAGCGAACCGCGCGTCGCGCGCTGGCGGCGCTCCTTCTCTCGGCCGCCGCGGCGACGATCTACGCGCTCGTCCGCTTCGCGCACGACGGAGGCGCCTTCCCGGCGCGCGTGCGCGGATTGGTCGGCCACCCACTCACGTACGGCGGGCAGGCGATGTTCCTCCTGTCGCTAGGCGCGGCGATCGCGCTCCGGGTCCGGGACCGCCGCTGGCGGACTGGCGCGGTAGCGCTGTCGCTCCTGGTGACGCCGGCGCTCCTTGGTTCCTTCACGCGAAGCGCCTGGATCGGCACGCTCGTCGCCTTCGCGGTGATCGTGGCGCGCACGCGAGCACGATGGCTTCCCGTTCTCGCGGGAGCGGCCGTGGCGATCCTGCTTCTCCTCCCGTCGGGTTACCGGACGCGCGCCCTGAGCGCCTTCGACACGAAGAGTTCCTGGAACGTGGAGCGACTCCTCCTCTGGGACGCGGGCCTCTCCATGTTCCGCGACCATCCAGCGACCGGCGTGGGGCTCCAGGACCTTCACCCGATGATCGAGCGCTATCGAAAACCGGGGGCGCACGAGACGCACGGTCACCTCCACAACGTCGTCGTGCAGGTCGGGGCGACGATGGGGGTCGTGGGACTCGTGGCGCTGGTGGGGCTCTGGGTCGGCTTGGCGCGGACGGCGATGGCCGGTCCATCGGTGCCGTCGTCGCCCTCGCCGGTGCCGCCGACTTCGTCGCCGCCCTCCGCGCTCGGAGCCGCGGTGCGGAACGCCGCGCTCGGGGCTCTCGCCGGCTTCGTCGTGGCGGGCCTCTTCGAGTGGAATCTCGGCGACGAGGAACTGCTCGAGTTTCTCGCCGTGCTGATCGGGATCTCCTTCGCGGCGCGCGATTGGCGCGATCGGTGAAGCGCCCGCCCGCGCTCGTTCTCACGCCGCGGATTCCCTGGCCCCCGGACGACGGTGGCCGGGTCGTGGCCTGGCAGGGACTCCTGGCGGCCGCCGAATCGCACGCCGTCACCTTGATCTCCTTCGCTCCTCCCGATGAAACCGACTCGACCCCACCCCAGGAACTGACCGATCGAGCGGTTCGCGTGATTCGCGTCCCCTTCACGCCGCCGTCAGCGGTGGTCGCCGCCTGGCGCGGCCTCTTCGGACGGTGGCCCTACTCGCTCGCCCGCTACCGGAGCCAGGCGTTCGATCGCGCCATCCGCGAGGAGATCGCGCGACGGCGTCCGGTGGTCGCCTACGTGCAGCATCTCCACCTCGCCACCTACGTCGGCGCGCTCGACGGGGTGCCGATGGTGCTACGCGAGCACAACGTCGAGTTCCTGTGGATGGCACGCTACGCGCGCGGGGCGGGGGCCTCGCCGCGCGGGGTTTATGCCGCGCTCCAGTCCGCGCGCCTTCGCCGCGCCGAGGCGGAACTCTGCCGGCGCGCGGCGCTCGTGCTGGCGATCCAGGACGAGGAAGCGCGCGTCCTTCGCGTCATGGCCCCGGGAGTCAGGGTGGAGACGCTGCCGGTGGGCGTCGATCTCGGCGCCTTTCCCGATCCTGCGCCCGTATCTCCGCCGGTCGTGCTCCTCGCGGCGTCGTTTCAGTGGCCACCGAACGTGGACGGCGCGCTCCGGTTCCTGCGAGAGGGATGGCCGCGGCTCCGCGCGCGAGTGCCCGCCGCCGTGCTGCGTCTGGCGGGGAAGGCGCCGCCGCGGGCGCTCCGGGATGCCTGCACCGAAGCCGGCGTGGAACTCGCCGCCGACGTTCCCTCCATGCCGGCCGAGTACGCGCGCGCCACGCTTCTCCTCGTTCCGATCTGGGTCGGCGCGGGCGCACGGGTGAAGATCGTGGAAGCGCTCGCGGCCCGGCTGCCGGTCGTGTCGACTTCGATCGGCGCGGAGGGCCTCGACCTCGAGGCAGGGAAGCACTTCGCCGCCGCCGAGACCGCGGAGGCGCTGGCCGAAGCGGTCGCCGAACTACTTCAAGATTCGGCCTTCCGCGACTCGCTGGCGGCGGAGGGGCGCGCCGTGGCCGAAGCCAGATGGTCGCTCCGGGTTGTCGCCGCTCTCCAGACGCGCTACCTAACGGCCGCCGCGGCCGCCGCGGCCGTGGCCGCCTCCGGCGCCCTCGAGAGCAGCGGGTGAACGAATACCGCCTCTTCGCCCGGTCCGCCGTCCGAACCGCGATCACGAATGCGCTCGGGAGGTGGTCTTCCCGCTACGGCGCCCCGCGACGGATCCTCGTCGTGAAGATCGATCATCTCGGAGACCTTTTACTGGCCACCCCCGCGCTCCGGGCGCTCCGCGAGGCACATCCAGGTGTCCCGATCGACGCGGTCGTCCTCCCGGAATCGCGTGTCCTTCTGGAAGGAAGCCCCCTTGTCGACCGGGTCCTCCTGTACGATGCGCCGCGTTTCCGGCGGGGGGAGCCGAAAGGGGGCCCGGCCGGCGCGCCGAGCGACGGTCGCGCCGAGCTTCTCCGCGCGCTGGCGCCACACCGGTACGACTGGGTCGTGGAACTCCGCGGCGACGAATGGACCGCCGGAGCGCTCCTTGGCGCGCTCCGGCCCGCGCGCCGATTCGACCGGGGAACGGTTCGAATGGGCGACTGGCTGTCGCGTCGGCTCGGTAGGCTCCGCGGTCGCCGCCCGACGCCGCCGCTCCACGAAGTCGAAACGAACCTCGCGATCGTCCACGACGCCGTTTCGCGCCGGCCCGACATTCCCTGTGTGGAAGCGCCGCCCTGGCCTCACGCGCCGATCGAACTTGAACATCTGGCGCGGGAGATCGCTCCGACACTCGATCTTACCCGGCCCTACGCCGTCGTCCAACTCGGCGCGACCTGGGCGCCGCGGGCATGGCGCGCGGGGCGATTCGGCGCGGTTGCCGCGGCACTTCGCGCCGCCTATGATGCGCAGGTCGTCGTGCTCGGCATGGCGGAGGATTCGCCGCTTCGGGATGAATTCCTGGCTGGAGGAGGGCCATCGGACGCATCGTTTTTCTTCGGCGCGCTCCCGATTCCCGCGGTCGGGGCTCTGCTTCGCCGCGCCCGGCTCTACGTGGGGAGCGATGGAGGAATGGCCCACCTTGCGGCAGCCTGCGACACGCCCTCGGTCGTCCTGTTCGGCCCGCAAAACCCAGCGCGGTTCCGGCCGTGGGGGCCCCGGATCACGATCCTGCATCGAGCGGTAGACTGCTATCCGTGCGCGCAGTTCGTCTGCGTTCGTCCCGCGGACCCGTGCGTGAATCTCAATTCCGTCGAGGAGACCGTGAAGGCCGCGATGGCGCTCTGGAACGCCGAATCTCCACAGTCGGGACGCGAGATCCCGCGGCCCTGAACCCATGTTCGCCAAGAATCGCCAGATCTTCCTGACGGCCGTCTTCTTCCTCGACGCGGCGCTCCTCTACGCCGCCTGGATCGGGGCGTACGCGCTTCGGTTCTACGTCCTCCCGGTGGCGGCGCCGCTCGGCGTGCCGCCGTTCTCGGCCTATCTCTGGTACGGCGCCGTCGTCGTGCTGATCGCGCTCCTCGTGCTCCGGACGCTCCGACTCTATCGCTCGCACCGCACCTCGCGCCTGGGGGCGGAGCTGACCGCCATCGCGCAGGGAATGACGATCGTGATGGCGCTCACCGCTCTCGGCTCGTTCTTCCTGCGCGGCGAACTGGCCCGCTCGGTTCTGCTTCTCTTCGCCGTCGCGGGAACCGGCGCGCTCTGGCTCCACCGGTTGCTCATCCGGCTCAGCCTGCGCGCGCTGAGGCGGCAGGGGCGGAATCTCCGCCACGTCTTGATCGTCGGGACCGGGCCGCTCGCGCTCGCGGTGGCGAAGAAGATGCGCGACAACCCCGATTTCGGCTTCGAGGTGAAGGGGCTCGTCTCGCCGCGCGCCGATGCGACCGCCGCGGCCACCGGGGAGTTCGCGGTGGTGGGAACCGTCTCCGACTTCCCGGCGCTCGCGGAACGGGCCGGCGCGGAACTCGTCTACCTGGCGCTCGGCCGCGCCGAGTGGGAGGCGGAGCAGGAGGCGCTCGACCGTCTCTCCGACTCGACCGTCGCGGTCCGGCTGGTCCCCGACCTGGCGCGCGCCTTCACGCTCAATGCGAGCGTGGAGGACTTCGACGGCACACCGGTCGTGCTGGTGACCGAGAGTTCGGAGCAGGGATGGAGTCAGGTCCTGAAGCGGGCGTTCGATCTCGCCGGCTCCGGGCTCGGCCTCGTCGTCCTCTCGCCGATCCTCGTGGCGCTCGCCATTTGGGTGAAGTTCGACTCGCCGGGGCCGGTCCTCTACGCGCAGGAGCGGGTGGGGATGAATGGCCGCCGCTTCCGGATGCTCAAGTTCCGCACCATGCGCGTCGGCTCGGACGCCGGCGGCCCCCAGTGGACCACGAAGGGCGACCCGCGCCGGACGCGCGGAGGCACGATTCTCCGGCGCTTCTCCCTCGATGAACTCCCGCAACTCTGGAACGTCTTCGTCGGAGCGATGAGCCTCGTCGGCCCGCGCCCCGAGCAGCCGGCGTTCGTGGAGCAGTTCCGCGGCTCCATTCCGCGCTACATGCTCCGCCATCACATGAAGGCGGGAATCACCGGGTGGGCGCAGGTGAACGGGCTCCGGGGCGACACGCCGCTCGAGCAGCGGATCGAGTATGATCTCCACTATATTCAGCACTGGTCGCTCTTCTTCGACCTTCGGATTCTCGCGCTGACGATCGCGCGCGTCTTCCGGGACCCGACCGCGATCTGAGGAGTTCCATGGCGATTCGTCTCCACGTCGGCTGCGGCACCGTCTACCTGGACGGCTACGTGAATCTGGACGTTCCGGTCGCGGGCTATTCGTTCCTCGCGAGCGAGCGTCCCGACCTCGTGGAGGGAAACCGGACCACGGCCGAGCGCTACTACAAGCACGACGAGTCGCGCGAGACGCTGGAGCACGGGCCGCCGCGCCCGCAATGTTGCGTCGTCGACGCCTACGCTCCGCTCGATGCGCTCCCGTACCCGCCCGGATCGGTGGACGAGATCCGCGGGGTGCAGTGCCTGGAGCATCTTTCCATGAAGGACGGGCCGCGCGTCCTTCGCCACTGGTGCGAGACCTTGAAGCCGGGCGGCATCGCGCACGTCGACGTGCCCGACTTCGAGGAGACGGCGCGGCAGCTCCTGGCGCAGCCCGACGAGGCGTCGAAGGAGTGGTACTACCGGCTGGTCTACGGCAGCCAGAAGAACGCCTACGCCTACCACAAGAACGGCTTCTCTCCGGCGCGGTTGGAGCGGCTTCTTCGCGAGGCCGGCTTTCGCGACGTCCGCCACATTCCGAACACGATCCACTTCTACCCGGTCACGATCGCGGAAGGGATCAAGTAGCGCCGCGTGCGGATCTTCCTCGCGATTCCGCGGAGCCCCAACCCGACCTTTGCTTCCGATCTCTGGAAGGCGAATCTCCACGATCCGCTCGTCGCCATGGGGCACGATACGGTCCTCTGGGACGGCGGCACACTGGCCCTCTTCGATCTCGATCCCGCCGATCCGGCAACCGCGCCGGCCCGCGAGCGGTTCGGCGGCGAGTTCCTCCGCGCCGTCGAGGCGGCGGACCGCGCCGCGCGTCTCGACCTCGTCCTCACGTACGTCTCGGCGAGCCATCTCGCCCCCGAGGTCGTGGCGCGCGTTCGAGAGCGCGTGGCGCCGGTCGCGAATTTCTTCTGCAACAACGTCCACCAGTTCCACCTGATCCGTGCGCTGGCGCCGAGCTTCACGACGAACCTCGTCCCGGAGGCCGCGGCGCTCGACGTCTACCGCGCGGTGGGAGCGCGCGTCGATTTCTTCCCGATGGCCGCGAATCCCGACGTCTACCGGCGTCAGGACGTGCCGATCCGCTACGAGGCGACGTTCGCGGGACAGCGATACGCCGATC
>JANOOP010000099.1:0-2042 GCA_031421415.1 Candidatus Eiseniibacteriota bacterium | reverse complement strand
CATCACGGGCCGACATCCGCGACTTCACCTTGCCCGCCAGGATGTTCAGGATCTCGCTCAAGGCGTCCACGACTTCACGATCGGCCAGCTCCTCCGGACCGCGAAGCCCCAGGAACGCGCGCGTCAGCTTCCGGGCGCCGTCAGGCGTCGTCGCGATTCCGAGATGCATGCTGTTCCGCGTGCCGAGGATGGAGACGTAGACCGCGGGGCGGGGCGCGCCCGGGGGCGTGGCGCCGAGGGGCGCGGCGCTCCGGTCGAAACGCAGATGGTGCGTGGCGTAGTGCCGCGCGATCTCGGAGAGAGAATCGAGCCATTCGTGGAGATCGATGGTCGTCGTGCTCATCGAGCCGTGTTCTCCGTTTCCGGCGCGCCGTTCCGGCTCTCGCCGCGAATCCGATAGCAGATGGCCTTGCCGATTCGCACCGATTCGAACGTGCGATCGAAGGCCAGCATCGTCTCCCCGCCCCCGAGGAACAAATAGCCGCCGGGGCGAAGAATCTTCACCACGTTCTGCAATATCGACTTCCTGGCATCCGTACTGAAGTAAAGGAGTACGTTTCGCAGCAGAATCACGTCCGGACGGGGAAGGTTGGGCCATGGCTCGATCAAATTCATCTGGCTGAATTCGACCATGGCCCGGACTCGTTCCTTCACGCGCCACTCCTCGCCGACCCGGTCGAAGTACTTCACGAGGTAGGAGGCGGGAAGTCCCCGGTTGACCTCGATCTGCCGGTAGACGCCCTCGCGGGCGCGCTGAAGAATCGCCTCGGAGACGTCCGTCGCCAGGATCCGGACGGTCCAGTCCCTCCACGAGGGCATCTGCTCCTGGAGGAGCATGGCGACGCTATAGGCCTCCTGGCCGCTGGCGGTCGCCGCGCACCACACGTTCAGGCACTTCGTCCCCCCCCGCGCCGCCATCAGTTCGGGCAGGAGCGTGGTTCGGAGCGCCTCGAACGGGTAGTGGTCCCGGAAGAACGAAGTCTCCCCGTTCAGCATGAATTCGATCGCGCGGCGATGGAGCGGGCCCCTCCGCTCGTCCATCTGGAGCGCGCCGAGGAGCGCCGAGACAGAGGCGAAACCCTCGTTCTGCGTCAGCGCGTGAAGCCGTGCCTCCACGAGGTACTCCTTGCCGGGCTCGAGGACGATGCCGGTCCGCTCCAGCAGGAGACGCTGGAGGTAGGCATAGCCGCTCGGACTCAGTATCTCCGCGGAGGTGGGGAGGCCAGTTGAATCCATGAGCGGTCCGGGTCGTCCCTCGAGCTACGCGACGGTGGCGCGGCGCCGGCCGACGGAGCTCACGTGCTTGAGGATTTCTCCGGACATCTCCTGAAGCGGCACGATCCGATGCGCCAGCCCCGCCCGTGCCACCGCGCCCGGCATTCCCCACACCACGCTCGTCGCCTCGTCCTGCACCACGATTCGGCCCTGGCGTTCGTGAAGGCGGCGCGCTCCGAGGAGACCGTCCTGCCCCATCCCTGTCAGGATCACGCCCAGCGCGCCGGCGCCGTAGAGGTCGGCCACGGTCCGGAAGAGCGGATCGACCGAGGGACGACAGGAGTTCTCGGGAGGATCGGCCGAGAGCCGAAGGCGCGTGTCGGCCCCGTCCCGCTGGAGCGTCATGTGCCAGTTGCCGGGCGCGATCCACACGGTTCCCGGTTCGAGCAACGCCCCGTCGACTCCCTCCAGACAGCGGAGTGCCGAACGCGAGGCGATCCGCTCCGCCAGCGAGCGGGTGAAGAGCGGAGGCATGTGCTGCACGACCACGATGGGAATCGGGAAGTCGGCCGGGAGCGCCTCGATCACCGTCGAGAGAGCCCGCGGCCCTCCCGTCGATGCTCCGATCGCCAAGATCTCGGCGCGGCAAGGTCCGGGGCCGCCCGCCGCGGCCGGCGTTGGCACACCCGACGGCAAGGCGACGGGGGCCGGCGCGGCCGCGTCGACGCGGGGCGCCGTCCTGTTCTCGCAGAGAGCCTTGATTTTCGGCAGGAGCTCCGACTGCACGCAAAGAGTTGCGGCGGCCAGATTGTCCGCGGTCACCTTCG
>JANOOP010000098.1:0-2256 GCA_031421415.1 Candidatus Eiseniibacteriota bacterium | reverse complement strand
CGTGCTTCCCCTCTCCGCGGCCCCGTCCGCCACGACGTCCCCGGCCTCCACGGCGGCGCCGGCGGCGCCCGTCCTTGTCGGCCGCGCTCTCGGCGGCGTGGACGGCCGCGCCGGCGCTTCCCGGCCCGGCTGTCGCGGGCGCGGCATGAGCGCGATGGGCATGCGTCGGGTGCGGCCGCTTCTCACTCTTCGCGGACAGCTTCTCGAAGTGGAGGAGCGCGTCGCGAGCCGCTTCCTGCTCGGCTTCCTTCTTATTCTGGCCGTGGCCGCGTCCCAGCGATTTTCCGGAGACGACGACTTCCACCGTGAAGAGCTTCTGGTGGTCGGGGCCGTTCTCGCTGGAGATGCGGTATTGCGGGTGCGTCTTGAACTCGCCCTGCACGTACTCCTGCAGCATGGACTTGTAATTGGCGAGATCCTCGTCGCCGAGGATGGTGTGGACTTCCTTGAGGAGCAGCCGCGCCGTCAGCTGCCGCGCCGGCTCCAGGCCGCCATCGAGATAGATGGCGCCGATGACCCCTTCCAGCGTGTCGGCGAGGATGGAGGCTCGATTCCGGCCTCCCGATCCCCCCTCGGCCTCGCTGAGGAGGATGTGCTTGCCGAGACCCATGTGGCTGGCGGTCCGGGAGAGAATGACGCGGCTGACGAGGAGCGACTTCATCTTCGTCAGCTCCCCTTCGCGCAGCTTGGTGAACTTCTTGAAGAGGAACTCGTTCACCACGAGCCCCACCACCGAGTCGCCCAGAAACTCCATCCGCTCGTTCGACTCTCCGCCGCGACCGGGGGTCGCATGGAGGTACGAGCGGTGAGTCATGGCCAGACGCGCGAGCGCCGGGTCCTTGAACTTGTAGTGAACGCAGCGTTCCAGGCCGTGAAGATCGAAATCGCGGTCTTTACCGCGAGGGGTCGGAGCCGCGGGGCGGTCCAGACCGAACAATTTTCTTAGAAATCGCACGAGTTTTGGACTCCGCTCGAAGGCGGAATCCCCTTATGCCACGTATCGCGACAACGCCAGGGTGACGTTATGCCCGCCAAAGCCCAGTGAATTGGAAAGGGCTGCCTGCACTTCGACCATTCGCGCAGTGTTGGGGACGTAGTCGAGATCACAGTCGGGGTCGGGGCTTTCGTAATTGATCGTCGGGGGAAGCGTCTTTCGCTCCAGGGCGAGAACGCAGATCACGGTCTCGAGCCCTCCGGCGGCCCCGAGAAGGTGCCCCGTCATCGACTTCGTCGAACTGACGGCGACCTTCCGGGCTTGTTCCCCGAATACCGACTTGATGGCTTGTGATTCGAATTTGTCGTTGAGCGGCGTGGAAGTGCCGTGGGCGTTCAGGTAACCGAACGATTGGAGTGACAGCTCCGAATCGGCGATCGCCGCCCTCATGGCCCGCGCCGCACCCTCACCCTCGGGGGCGGGCGCGGTCATGTGATGGGCATCTCCCGTGGCGCCGTAACCGACCAGCTCGGCCAGGATGGGAGCGCCCCGGCGCTTCGCGTGTTCGAGTTCCTCGATCACGAGGATTCCCGATCCTTCGCCCATCACGAATCCGTCGCGCTGGGAATCGAAGGGACGCGACGCCCGGGCGGGCTCGTCGTTCCTGGTGGACATGGCCTTCATGGAGCAGAATCCCGCGAACGAGACGGGCGTCACGGGCGCTTCCGCGCCTCCCGTGATCATCACGTCCGCCTCACCGCGCTGAATGTGGCGCATCGCCTGTCCGACCGCGTGGGCCCCCGACGCGCATGCCGAGACCGTGCAATAGTTCGGTCCCTTCGCGCCGAGCTGGATCGAAATCTGGCCCGCGGCCATGTCGGAGATCATCATCGGGATGAAGAACGGGCTCACCCGTCCGGGTCCCTTCTCGAGAAGCGTGCGGTGCTGGTCCTCGAGGGTGGCGATGCCGCCGATGCCGGATCCGACGATCACGCCATAGCGCGTGGGATCGACGGTTTCCGGGGAAACGCCGGCCTGCTTCGCGGCCTGCACCGCCGCGCCGATCGCGTACTGGACGAAGAGATCCGCCCTGCGGACTTCCTTGCGGTCGAGGTAATCCTCGGCCTGAAAGCCCTGCGCTTCCCCCGCGATCGTGCTGTCGTAGCCGGTGGTGTCGAACCGCGTGACCTGGCCGATTCCCGACTCGCCCGCGACGAGCCGCCGCCAAAACGTTTCGACGTCCGAACCGAGGGGCGAAACGACCCCCAATCCGGTGACGACGACGCGGCGCGGCGTTTCAGTCTTCTTCATGATCTGGATTC
>JANOOP010000097.1:0-12934 GCA_031421415.1 Candidatus Eiseniibacteriota bacterium | reverse complement strand
CACGACGAGCCTCGCCGCGATCAACAGCCTCTCCAGCAAGAGCACGATTCGCGCGGGTCAGCGGATCCGCATCCGCTAGCGGGCCGCGGCGGGCGCCACGGTGTCGAACCCGACACTCCACCTGCCCCTGCCGGCTCCCCGCCTACGAGGCGCTGCCGGCGTGCGCGCTCTCCCCCTCCCGCTCCAGCGCCTCGCCCGCTTCCACCGCCTCCCGCGGAAAGTCCTCCTCCACCAGGTCGGGCGCCACGCGCACGTTTCGCCCGATGACGAGCCCCTCCGGGACGCGCGAGGCCTTCCCCACGATCGTGATGCCGGCGCTCAGGTGCTCCGGACACGCACGGTTCGGCCGTAGCGCCTCGCCGACCCCGATCCGGACCCCTCGCCCGACGTGAACGCGCTTGTCCAGAATGCAGCGGTCGAGTTCCGCGCGCGGACCGATCCACGACTCTCCCATGACGATCGAATCGCGCACCACCGCCCCTTCCTCGACGACGACCCCCGGAAAGAGAATCGAGCGCTCCACGGTTCCGTTCACGATCGTTCCGTGGGTCACGATCGAGGAGCGGACGTGCGCCCGCGTCCCGAGCCGAGCCGGAGGATACTCCGTGCTCGGCGTGAAGATCGGCCATCGCAAATCTTGAAGCGGAAAGGGCGGCTCCGGACCCAGCAGGTCGAGGTTCGCGCGATAGTAGGAGTCGAGAGTCCCGATGTCCTGCCAGTAGCCATACGCCGGAAACGCGAGAGCGCGCCCCCGCTCGACCAGCGAGGGAACGATGTTCTTCCCGAAGTCGTGCGCCGTCGCGCGCATGGCGTCGAGTTCCATCTCCTCGCGGAGCGCCGCGGTCCGGAAGATGTAGACGCCCATTGAGATTTTACCCGACGGTGGATTCTTCGGCTTCTCGAGGAACCCCGTGATCCACCCCGCCGCGTCGGTGCGGACGACGCCGAATTGCGAGGCCTGATCGAGCGGGACCTCGGTGATCGCCACCGTCGCGTCGGCGCCCCGCTGCAGGTGGGCCTCGATCATAGGCCGGTAATCCATCCGGTAGACGTGGTCGCCGGAGAGAACCAGCAGATGTTCCGCCTTCCGCTCCACGACGCGATCCCAGTTCTGCCAGATGGCGTCCGTGGTCCCGCGGTACCAGTCGCTCTCCGCCCATCCCTGGAACGGTTGGAGAAGCTCGACGCCGCCGCGCTTTCGGTCGAGGTCCCACGCCCTGCCGAGACCGATGTGGTCGCGCAGGGAGAGGGGCCGGTACTGCGTCAGGATGCCGATGTCGAAGATCCCCGAGTTGACGCAGTTGGAGAGCGTGAAGTCGATGATCCGGTATTTGCCGCCGAAGGGGACGGCCGGTTTGGCGCGCTTCTCGGAGAGGAGGCAGAGTCGGCTTCCGAGCCCGCCGGCGAGAATCATGGCGTAGGAGACGTGGCTCATCGTACCGCCCCCTTCGCGCGCACGACGACGCCCGACGGCGCCGCCCCCGACGCGAGATCGACTTCCCGCACGCCGATTTCGACGAGCGTGTTTCGCCCGATCGACCCGCCGGCCGGAATCTCCGAACCCTTCCCGATGACGCAGAGCCCGGACGCGAGATCGCGCGGGAACTCCCGGTTCGGAATCGAGTCTCCCGTCCCAATGACGGCGCGTTCCCCGATCCGGACTCCCTTGTCGACGATCGCCCTGGAGAGGCGCGCTCCGGGGAGGATTCGAGCGTCGTGCATCACGATCGAGTCCTCCACCAGCGCTCCCGGCGCGACGTGGACGCCCGGAAAGAGGATCGAGCGGCGAACGGTCCCCTCCACGTGCGTGCCGTGCGCCACGAGGCTCCCCGAAACGTCTCCCTCGCCGGTGATGACCGCCGGCGCCCGATCCTCGCTCGGCGTGTAGATGAGCCAATCGGGATCGTGGAGCGTGAGGGTCGGAACGGGACGCAGCAGTTCCATGTTCGCCTCGTAGTAGGCGTCGATCGTTCCGACGTCGCGCCAATAGTCGGCGTGCTCGTAGGCGACCACGCGGTCGCCGTTTCGAATCATCGGTTGCACGACGTCCCGGACGAGATCGGGGCCGAGCCCGGGTTTCTCGAGCCAGGCCTGAAGATCGCGCGAGCGGAAGAGGTAGATGCCGGCGGAAATCGTCTCCCCCGAGGGCGACGCCGGCTTCTCCTCGAGCGAGATCACGCGCCCATCCTCATCGGTCGCGACGTAGCCGTAGCGGTCCGGCTCGCTGCCCGGCACGCCGGTGGTCACGATCGTGAGGGCCGCCCCGGCCGTCTCGTGGCGCTCCACGAGTCTCCCGTAGTCCATTTTGTAGATCAGGTCGCCCGAGAGGACGAGGATGTGACGCGCCTGCGCGTCTTCGATGACGTTCCGGTTCTGGATCAGCGCGTCGGCGGTGCCGCGATACCAGTTCGTCTCCCGCTGGCGGACGTAGGGCGGCAGGAGCCGCACTCCGCCGTCCCGCCGGTCGAGGTCCCACGGCTTTCCGATGCCGATGTGGTGCTGCAGCGAAAGGGGCGCGTACTGCGTGAGGATGCCGACGCGGAAGAGCCCCGAGTGGGCGCAATTCGAGAGGGAGAAGTCGATGACGCGGTACTTTCCCCCGAAGGGGAGCGCGGAGGAGGTCCGGACTCGGCCGAGCGCGTGGAGCCGCTCGCTCTTCCCTCCGGCGAGGATGAGGACCAGGATCGGCGGATTCACGGCGCGACGGTGCCTCCCCGGTGGGACGCGCCCGTTGGACGGCGGACCGGGGGCCGCCGCGAAGCGGTCAGAACGTGTAGGAACCCGACACGCGATGGCTCGAGTCGAGATCGCGGTGGTCGAGGTAGGCGTAGTCGAGACCGAACTTGCGAATCCGAACGCCCGCGCCCGCCGAGAAATTGCGCGCCTCGAGTCCGGCCCGGAGCGCGAGCTTCCGTTCCAGCCAGTACTCGATCCCCGGGTGGAATTCGAACGTCACGCCCCCGAGATGCGCCTGACTCGCCAGCTGCTCGTCGGAGAAGCCGACCTGGACGTCGAGCGCCCCCGTCACGACGTGACGCCGCCCCCGGAACGAGCGCGACTTCGCCGTCCCCACTCGCAGCGACGGAGCGACGAACTCGCTCGTCCCGGTGTTCCAGAGAATCTGCGTCGTCGTGGCGTCGCGGAGAATGGCCCCCACCGACCAGCCGCCGGGTCCCACCCAGAGCACGCCGAGATCGGCGCCGAAGCCGTTCGATCGAAGGCTGTCGCCCAGCCATTGCCGGACGACCTTGAAGGTGCCGCCGAGCGAGAGTCCGCGCCGCACCTCGCGGGCGTAACTGAGAAGAACGGCGATGTCGTTGTCGCTGTCGAAGACGAAGCGGCTCTCGTCCACGAGGAGCCGGTCCTCGGGGTAGTCGAAGACGCCGTTGCCGTTCTGGTCGAGGATCTCGAGACCGCGCGTGTCGGGAATGTCGCTCACGCCGAGCCGAAGGAGCGAGACGGCGAGCCCCTGTCGCGGCTTTCCAGGTCCGCCGACGGGCATCGCGTAAGAGATGAAGTCGTACTGCACGATGGAGCCGAATTGCTCGGCGTGCATGGCGTTCACCTGGCGGTCCGGAAGCGACGCGAGACCGGCCGGGTTCCAGAAGGCGGCCGTGCCGTCGTCGGCCAGCCCGGCGAAGGCGCTCCCCATCCCCAGGGCGCGCGCCCCGGCCCCGATGCGGAGAAATTCGCCGGCATAGCGCGTCGCGTGGACGGAGGGAGGCAGGAAGAGCGTGGCGAGCAGCGCGATGACAAGCGGGACGGCCCGGGCTGCCAGGTCCGAACGGCGCGGGGTCGACATCATGACGCGATCGAACTCCTTCCTCGGCGCCGGGGCGGCGCCTGCTGGCTGCTACCCCGCGGGGATCCCCATGGTTCCCCGGCGCCCGCGCACGGCGGCTCCGGGGGGAACGCCGGCGTCTCTAGGACGACGAACTCCGGCGCTTCTTCTTCGCGGCGGCAGAGGGCTTGCGAGCCGCGGGCCGCTTCTTCGCCGCCGGTTTCACCGCCTTCTTCGCTCCCGCCTTGCGCGGGGTCTTGGCCGGGGTCCGGGCCGCCTTGCGGGCCGGCGCGGCCGAGACGGCGGGCTTCGGCGCCGGCATCCGTCGTAGCGAACGCCACCCGACGTACTGCTCGATCAGGACGCGGTCCTCGCTCTCGACGTCGCTGAAATAGCACGCCAGCTCGTAGCGTGGACGGCTACGGGCCCCCTCGGCCTCCTGGCAGCGGACGACGATCGCCTCGCACTGCACCATTCGCTCGCGCCGCAGGCGGCTTCCGAACGGCGGAAGCAGGAGCGTCAGCTGCACCTTCGTCAGCGGGGAGAGGAACGCGCGGCTCAAGAACTGAATGCCGCTCGCGGAAAGGTTGATGCTCTCGGTCGTGAGAACCGATTCGTCGTCGTGGCCCCCGGCCACCTGCATCGCGAGCTTCGCCACGATACGCGGCGCGCTTCGCCGTTCCTGACTGCGCAAGGCCATCGTCCTTTCCTTAGTGTGTCAGCGTCGCCGCCGTCCCCCGGCAGCGCGGCGCGCGGGTCGGCGCGAGGCTCGCCCCGTCGCGGGCGTCAAGCCAAGCTCGACCTCGCGCCGATCGAGATCGGCGCGCGTCACCACGACGGTGACGAAATCCCCCAGCCCGAACCGGCGCTTCGACCGTTTCGACCGGTACGAGAACCCGTGCTCGGCCATCTGAAACGACGCATCGCCGAAGGCCCGTTTCGGCAGGAATCCGTCGATGTTCCAGCCTTCCAGCGACACGAAGAGTCCGCCCGGCGTCACCGCCACCACCGTCCCGCGGACCGGCTCTCCGACCCGCTCCCGCGCGAAACGGACCGCCTTTCGGCGAATCACGCCGCGCTCGGCGTCGTCGGCCTTCATCTCCATCTCGGACGCCAGCGCCGCCGACGCGGCGTCGAGCCAGCCCGCCGAGAAGGCCCAGGGATCGCCGTGAGCCGCGGCGCCGTCCACCAGGAAGCGCTTCACGACGCGGTGGTTCGCGAGATCGGGATACCGCCGGATCGGCGACGTGAAGTGCGCGTAACCGCGCATGCCGAGACCGAAGTGCCCCACGTCGACGAGATCGTACCGCGCTTTCTCCAAGGCGCGAAGGAGAAGCGTGTTCAGGAGCCGGTCTCGCGTCGTGCGCCCCGTGCTGAGCCACCGCTTCAGTTGGCGCGCGTCGGTCACGATCGTCTCGGGCCCCTGGCGCCCCAGGTAGCGCGCCGCCTCGAAGAAGGCGCGCAGTCTATCATAGCGAGGCCGCTCGTGGACCCGGTACATGAAGGGCAGCTCGCGGGCGAAGGCGCGCCCTCCTACCACCTGGTTCGCGAGCAGCATGAACTCCTCGATCAGGGAGTGCGTCGGCACGTGCGGAACCTCCGCGAACGCGGTTGGCTCCCCCCGGGCATCGAGCACCGCCCGGAATTCCGGCAAATCGAGGTCGAGGCCCCCCTGCTCGAGGCGCCGCTTCCGCATGGTACGGGCCAGCTGGTCGAGGGAGCGGAGCGCCTCGGCGATCGTGCCGGCGCCCTCCTCCACCAGGCTCCACGCCTCGTCGTAGGTGAGCGAGGCGCGGCTTCGAATCACACCCTCGACGACGCGAGCGCCGAGCAGGACTCCGTCGGGACTCAACCGGGCCACGACGCTCACCACCAGGCGATCGTCTCCCTCCGAGAGGCTGCAGAGCCCCGAGGAGAGGGCGTGCGGGAGCATCGGGAAGACGCGATCGGCCAGATAGGCGCTGGTCCCGCGCAGACGCGCTTCGCGATCGAGCACCGTGCCGGGCCGGACGTAGTGGCTCACGTCGGCGATGTGGATACCGACCTCCCAGCCGTGGCCGTCGGGATCCCGCTTGATGGAGAGCGCGTCGTCGTGATCCTTCGCGTCGGGAGGGTCGATGGTGAGGACGAGATCGTCGCGAAAGTCCTCGCGTCCGCGCGCCGCGCGTGCGACCGATTCGGGGCCGAAGGCGGCCGCTTCCTCTTCCGCGGCGGGATCGAACTCCGTGGCGATCCCCTCCTCCAGCGCGACCAAAAGGCTGTCCTCGCGAGCGTCGTCGGCCGCGAAGATCGCGACGACCTTACCGAGGAGCGGCTCCGGGGGATGGGGCGCGAGCCGCACGAGGGCGCGACCGTCCCGCGGCACGGAGGCGCGCCCGTGCAGCGTCAGGAGGATCTCGCTGGGAAATTCGGGGCGGTCGGGAAAGAGCGCCGTGAGACGCCCGCGCGCCTCGACCCTTCCGGCGATGCCGTACGCGGTCCGCTCGAGGACCTCCACGACTTCGTGAGCATCGCCCTGCTCTCGCGTCTCCAGGTAGGCGACGCGAACCCGGTCCCCGTGGAGGGCGCCTCCCATGGCGAACGGGGGAATGAAGAGGTCCTCGCGATTCGGCTGCGCCTCGTCCTCCACCTGGACGAACCCGTAACCGAAGCGTGTCCGTCGGAGCCGGCCGGTGAGCGTTCGCGCGGTCATGGGAATGCAATAAACGGCCCGGCCGTCCCGAAGCGGAACGTGCCGGGCCGATGCATGACACTACCGTGCGACGCGGTCACCGCGTCGAGACTCGCCTACCGCTGCCGCTTCTTGTGGCGGTCGCGACGAAGGCGCTTCTTGCGTTTGTGCGTGGCGATCTTCTTGCGTTTGCGCTTCTTTCCGCTTCCCATCCGTCTCCTATTCCCCCGCGGCTACTCAGAACCGCGGACCATGCCTTTCAGCTCGTTGGACGCCTTGAAGACCGGCACCAACTTCGCCGGGACCATCACTTCCGCGCCGCTGCGGGGATTGCGCGCTTTCCGGGCCTTCCGTTCACGCACCTTGAAGGTGCCGAAGCCGCGGATTTCGATGTGCTTTCCCTCGCTCAACGCGCGCGATATCGCGTTCAGGAGCTGGTCGACGATCAGCGCGGTCTCGCTCTTTGAAACCTTCGTGCGCTCCGAAATTTCGTCAACCAGATCGGCCTTCGTCATCGGATCCCTCCCCGAGTCAACAGCCGGCGGATCGCCGGCGCGCTGGAATCTACCATTGCGCCCCGCGGGGCGTCAATCAGCGCAGGCGGTACTCCAGGCGGGGCCCGGAGCCCAGCAACCCCTTCATGGGGTTCATTTTCTCTTCCAAAAAGTCGAACACGGAGACGCGGCGGCGCTCCTTCCGGACCACCGATGGCCGCCCTTCGATGCCGGCCATCTCGGCGGCGAGGGTAATGGCCTCCTCCAGGCTCCCCAGACGGTCCACGAACCCATACTGCTGCGCCTGGTCGCCCGAGAAGATCCTCCCATCCGCGTACGGAAGGATGTCCTCGCGAGCCATGCTCCGGCCGTCCACGATCGCGTCGATGAATTGATCGTAGACGTTTCCGAGGACCTCCTGAAGGAGCGCCCTCTCGTCCTCGGTCATCGGGCGCCACATGGAGCCGACGTCCTTGAACTTGCCGGTCTTGATCGTCTCGAAGCGCAGGCCGACCTTCCGGAAGAGCTCCTCGGTGTTCGGAAAGCTCATGATGACCCCGATGCTCCCCGTGAGCGTTCCGGGGTTGGCGACGATCGAGTCGGCCGCGCAGGCGACGTAGTAAGCGCCCGAGGCGGCGACGCCGCCCATGGAGGCGACCACCGGCTTCCCCTCGTCGCGGAGTCTCCGCACGGCGTCGTAGATCTCCTGGGAGGCGGCGACTCCCCCGCCCGGGCTGTCGAGCCGGACGACCACCGCCTTGACGGAAGGATCGCGCTGCATCCGGTCGATCTGATCCACGACCGACTCGGACTCGGAGATTTCCCCGACCACGTCCACGAGCCCCACTCTCCCGTGGAGCGGCGCGAACGCGAATTCGTCGCCGGTCATCGCGACGTTCACGACCAGGAAGGCGAGCGCGATCGTCGCGACCGTTCCGACCATCAGCAGGGCGCAGCCCCACAACCAACGATTCCGTGCCATCGAGTCCCCTGGGTTCCGAGATGGCGCGCACGTAGCGCGCCCGGCCAGCCGTCACCCTAGCAGAGCGCCCCCGGGGATTCAAACGATGGACGCAGGGGGCCGCGCTCTCGAGCCATGAAACAACGAAAGCGCCCGGATTCGATCCGGGCGCTTCGTGGGGACTTTCGCCCCTTCAAACGTTCCCCGCCTGCGCCGTGCACCTGGTGCCGGTGAAACTGCGTCGTCTCGTCGAGGGGATCAGCTCAGGACCAAGCGATTCTCGCGGACGCTGCAGGGAACTTTCTAGTTCGCGTTCACGCCGATACATCATGGCAATGGGCGTGCCGCGAACCCCCGCGATTCGCAGATAGGGGAATGATTTACCGAGATTCGATCGGTCGAGTTAGCGCGTTCGCAACACAATGCCTCACAATGCGTTGCAAGATGTTCTTCAGAACTGCCCTTCGCGCCCCCTGAGGCGCCGAGCGAACGGCGGGAGCGGGATGTGCAAGGGGAATCCGGGAGCCTTCGATTGTGGGTGGCGCCCCCCATTCAGAGGGGGGAAAACCCGCAAATCGACTCGGCTACTCCAGCCGCAGGAGGCTGGAGCCGGTCATCTCCGGCGGGGCGCCGATTCGGAGCAGGTCGAGGAGCGTGGGCGCCACGTCGGCGAGAATTCCGCTCCGGAGCGGATAGGGGCCGTTTCCCGCCACGAACACCGGAACCGGGTTCAGGGTGTGGGCCGTGTGCGGCTCCCCCGTCGTCTCGTCGATCATCTGCTCCGCGTTCCCGTGGTCCGCGGTGACGATGGCCAACCCGCCCCGCGCCTCGACCGCCTTAAGCAGGCGCCCCAGGCACTCGTCGACGATTTCCACGGCGTGGATCGCCGCCGGGATGATCCCCGTGTGGCCCACCATGTCGATGTTGGCGTAGTTGAGCACGAAAAACCCATAGTCCGGAGTCGAGAGTCGGCGCACCGCCTCGTCGGTCACTTCGCGGGCGCTCATCTCGGGCTGGAGATCGTATGTGGCGACCTTCGGGGATGGAATCAGCGCGCGATCCTCGCCCTCGAAGGGGACTTCTCCGCTCCCGTTGAAGAAATACGTCACGTGCGCGTACTTCTCCGTCTCGGCGATTCGAAGCTGACGGATCCCGGCCGCGCTCACGACTTCCCCGATCGTCCGGCGAAGCGGCACGTCGGTGAAGAGGACGGGGTAGGGAAACGTGTCGTCGTAGCTCGTCATGCAGGAGTAGTGGAGATCGAGCGGCCACTCGGGGCGTGCAAACGCCTCGAACGACGGGTCCCCCAGCGCGCTGGAAATCTGTCGCATCCGGTCGGGACGGAAATTGAACGCGATCACCACGTCGCCGCGCTCGATCCGGCCGCCATCGCTCCCCTCGATCACGGTCGGAAGGACGAACTCGTCCCCTTCCCCTCGCGCATAGGCCCGCTCCAGCGCATCCGCCGGCGTCCGCGCCGACTCTCCCGAGCCCCCCACCATGGCGCGATAGGCGCGCTCGGTGCGATCCCAGCGCTTGTCCCGGTCCATCGCGTAGAAGCGCCCCGAGACGGTCGCGATGGCGCCTCCGTGAGCGCGCAGGAGCGACTCCGTCGCTTCCAGCGAGGGCCGCGCCGAACGGGGCGCGGTGTCGCGCCCGTCGAGAATGGCATGGACGAAAAGGCGCGAGATGCCGGTGGCCGCGGCCATTCGGATCATCGCCTGCGCATGCTTCTCGTGGCTGTGGACGCCTCCCGGAGAGAGCAGCCCGACGAAGTGGATTCGTCCGCGCTCCTTCGCCCGGTCGAGCGCCGCGAGGAGCACCTCGTTCTTATCGAGCGATCCGTCGGCGACGGCCCGGTCGATTCGCGTGAGGTCCTGATAGACGATCCGCCCCGCGCCGAGATTGAGATGCCCGACCTCGCTGTTCCCCATCTGCCCCGGCGGGAGCCCCACCGCCTCGCCGCACGTGATCAGCGTCGCTGGCGGATAGCGCGCGGCGAGTGCGTCCATCACGGGGGTGCGTGCGAGCGCGACGGCGTTTCCCTCGCGGGCGGCGCGCAGGCCCCAGCCGTCTAGAATGATCAGTCCGACCAAGGGAGGCCGCCCCGCGTTCGTCATGCGGCGCAGCCTATCACACGCCTTCCCCGTACGCCCCGGGCCGTCACGACCGCTCGGAAGGAGCCTCGGGGTCGCAGAGCCCGACCGCCGCGAAGGGAGCGGACTGGAGGGTCACGCCGAAGGCGACGGCCAGAGACGCGACGATTCGCTCCTGCACCAGTTCCGCGGCGAGCACCGTGCCGAGGAGTTCCCCGGCGCCCCGGGCATGCCCCGCCAGGAGGGCGGCGGCCCGCGGAGCGTCGCACCGGTAGCGGGCCACGTCTCGGTGACGGCCGGTGAGCGGGAGCGAGGCGTGGCAAAGCGCGCCACCGCGCGTGAACTTGGAGGCAATGCCGGCCAGTTTGAAGGCACCGACCCGGACTTCCCCAGGCGCCGTCCGCGCGAAACAGGGCGTCGCCCCGGCCGGGAGGGTCGGACCCCGCTCGGTCGAGGGGACCCGCTCCGCGGCCAGGTGGAAGGTCCGGTAGGCGGACGCCACGGCGTCGGCCACCCGCTCCGCGAACGAGCGCGGCGCGTCGGCCCACGGTCCCGGGACGCTGGCGGCCACCGCGAAGGTAGCCTCCTCGTCGTGCAGCACCGCGTCGCCGCCGGTCGGACGACGCGCGACGTCGATCCCATCGTTCGCGATCGCGGCGGCGTCCCAGCCCGCGGGAAACGGCTCCACGCGGCCCAGGGTCAGCGTCGGGCGGCTCCATCCATAGGTTCGGACGACGAGACGGTCGGGTGCGGCGGCGGCCCAGCGAAGGAGCGCGGCGTCGATCTCCATCTGGAGTTCGCCGGGCGCGACGCGGTGCGGAAGGTGGAGTGCCGAGAGAACCGGAGCGGGATCCGGCACGGTCCGCCTCTTAGAAGCTGAGGACGCCGAGCCAGTCGCGGAGGAGGAACATCACTCTCCCGATGAGGAGTGAGATGCGCGCCATGACCGTGTAGCCGTAGCTCGCGCCGAAACTCACCATCAGGAAGTAGATCCCGATCCTCGCGGTGCCACCCAGGGCCCCCTTGTGCTCCTTGGAGAAGAAGAAGAACACCAGCGTGGTGATGACCCCGATCACGAGGAGCCAGTTGTTGATCAGCTCGCCGGGGTTGACCGCGCCCCAGAGCGGGAGAATCGAGCCGTTGACCTGCTGCACGAGGTCGCTCTGCCCGAACCCGGTGATCCGAAGCGCCGGATAGACGCCCAGGATGACCGCGATCGGCCAGCGGGAGAGCCAGTCTCCGCGCGGGAAGAACCGCGAGAAGAGGAGAACTCCCAGGAGAAGCGGAACCACCAGGAGGAAATTCCGCCCTTCGCCGAAGTGGCCGAAGAGGGGCGTGACGAGATTCGGCTTCAGCGTCGAGAAGTAGGTCAGCACCACGTAGTAGCCGGCGGAAATGCCGACGAAGAGATGCTCGCACAACTTGTAGACCGGGTTGTCGCGATAGAGGAACGAGAAGATTCCGAGCGTGAGAAAGGCCGCGATCCAGACGCCGAGGTCGCTACTGAGATGCATCAGCGACCCCGCTTTCCCGCGTCGCGCTTCGGCGGATTCGCCAGGTTGCCCAGGAGGATCAGAAAAGCGATGAAAAGATGCGCCAGCGATTGAGCGTCCATGCCGCGCATGGCGAGGGCCGGATGCTTCACCAGCGCTTCGTATTCGGCGGCGCCGGCCATCCCCCCCAGGAGTCCCTGGAGCTGGCCCGTCTGGAGGTAGGGATAGTACTCGGGCGCGCTGACGGCGGTGACGCCCGCGACCATCGGGATGTGGTATCGCGAGACGACCTGCTGCACCCACTCTTTCGTCCCCGGATACCCCGCGCTGATGTTTACCAGCAGATCGAGGTCGTTGAAACTCCGGATGCCGGCCATGACCGGGATCTCGGAAACCGCGACGCCGCGGCGGTCGACCGGAAAGGTTTCCGGAATGCTGAGCCCCATTCGCGACATCACCAGCTCATTCCCCGCCTTGTAGCCCAGATTCACGTAGTCCACGCCCGCCTGCTTGTCGTACTCGGCTCCGGCGATGGAGAGGACCTCGTCCGTGAGCGGCGGGCCGCCAGGGTAGAGAGCGATGGCGACGATCTTGACGTTCCGGCTCATGAGGTGACGCGCCGCCGCGAGATGCGCGGGGTAGTTCTCGGCGATCGTGCCCGGATCGTAGTCCCCCGACAGCAAGACGGTGGAACCGGCCGGCAGCTTCTCGATGGCATTGTAGAAGCCCTTGGCCCGATGCCCCGGAAGGACCGGCGCCACGTGGAAACCCATCATCAGCGGGACGATCACGAGGAGCGCGACAGCCAGGAAGAGCCAGCGGCGATCGAGGTCCCTCAGCCACGAAATCCCGCTCACGCGCCGCCTCCATCACCGCCGCCACCGTAGGTCTTCTCGATGCCCAGGATGAGCCGGATGCCCGTCGCCATGACGCCGAGCGCGGCGCCGATCAAGATCCCGCGCTTGGCGGCGTTCTGCGGCACCTCCATCAGCCAGTCGGCGGCGGCCGGGATGTAATGGCTGATCATGTTTCCGACCGGAACGCGTCCGATGATCAAGATGAAGGCAGCGATCGCCAGGAGCAGCGCCTCGGTGGAGCGGATGCGGAAGGCGCGGAAGGCGGCCGACGCGATGAAGAAGGCGAGGAGCGCGAACATCGTGGCCGACATCGGCGAATAGAGATTCCGGTACATCCAGGAAAAGTTGGACGTGGCGTCGAGGTATTTGTCCCCCTCGGAGAATCCGATGCCCATCATCACCAGGAGGGAGGCGAGGAGAATGAGCTTGTAAGGCCAGTCCGTCTGGCGTTGCGAGGCGCTCCGGAGATTCACGCGGAGCAGGTTCGCCACGCCCAGCACGTAGGTGAGCCCGACCAGGATGAGCGCCCAGTTCTGGAGATCCTCGTAGCCTTTCCGCACCCAGGGATGCGGAACGAAGAA
>JANOOP010000096.1:0-1916 GCA_031421415.1 Candidatus Eiseniibacteriota bacterium | reverse complement strand
CGCCCTCCCGGATCCGCGCCCGGTATCAGGGGCAGACCGGTTCGACCCACCGCCTCGGCATCTTCTTCATGGGTTCGGCCGGGCCGCCCGACACGCTCGCGAACGGATTCATCTTCGTCGGGCAGGAAGTCTTCCTCCTCGACAGCGGATTCACGATTCCGAGCAGCCACATCGGCGCCGGCGTGAATTCGTTCCGGCACGAGGGGACGCGCCAGGGGCCGGGAGGGAGCACCTTCATCGGCGGGAGCGCCGCGTGGCTCGACGTGATCGAGGTGACCTATCCACGCAAGTTCGCCGCCCGCTCCGACTACCTGAAATTCAATTCGGGAACGACGGCGGGCGTCTGCGAGATCACCGTCACGGGATTCACCAACGCGAACGTGGAGATCCACGACGTCTCGAATCCGACCGCCTCGGCGCGCGTCACCGGAGTTCTCGTGTCGCCCCTGGGCGGCGGGTACCAGGCCGTCCTTCGCTGCGACGCGAGCGGCGGGCCCCGATCGTTCGTCGCGTTCGCGGCCGGTGGGGAACCTCCGATCTCCGCGGGCCAAGTCGTCGCCGACACGCCGTCAGCCCTGCGCGTCCCGGGCGCCTTCACGACGGGGAAGCAGGCTCGCTCGATCGTCGTCACGCCCGCGGCATTCGCCGTGCCGGCGACGCGGCTGGCCGACTACCGGCGATCGAAGGGATACGTCGTCGAGGTCGCCGACGTGCAGGACATCTACGACGAGTTCAACGGTGGAATCAAGTCGCCGCACGCGATCCGGCGCTACCTGCGCCACGCCTACCTGGCATGGACGCCGGCGCCGCTCTACGTCGTGCTGGCGGGGGACGCCAGCATGGACTACAAGGGCCACCTCCCGGCATCGGGCGCGGACTGGATCCCCACGTACCTCAAGTTCGAGGAGATCTTCGGACCGCAGGGGCGGGAGCTGGTCGCGAACGACTCGTACTATTCTCTGGGGCTGGAGCACGTCGTCCCCCTCGACGGCGATCTCGCCCCGCGCCTGGCGCTCGGCCGCATTCCCTCCAGCAGCGCGGCCGAGCTCGACCAGTTCGTCACGAAACTGATCCAGTATGAGACATTTCTCCCGACCGAGACATGGAGAGGGAAGCAGCTCCTCGTCTCGGACGATCGCTACTCCTCCAGCATCTTCTTCTCGGCGGCCTACTGCGATCAGCCGGCGGAGGCGGCATTCGCCGACGCGAATCAGGCGGTCGAGAACCTCGCGGAGAGCAATCCCGCGACGGCCGACATCGAGTCGGAGCAATTCCGCCTCGCGACCTACACCGATCCGCTCGGAGTTCCCTGCCCCAGCATCCAGGGCCCGACGTGCCGCGACATCGGCTGCGTGCAGGAGGGATTGCGGACGACGACGAACGGCGCGCAGGCGTTCCAGAACCGCGTGGCCGGCGGGGCGCTGATCGTGAACATCCAATCCCACGCCAATCGATACCTGCTCACGCACGAGCTTCTTTTCTGCGGGCCGCGCTTCTGCCGCTATCCGGGCGATCTCGGCGACATCGCGAACGTGAATCGCCCGTCGCTCCTGATGGTCTGGGGCTGCCACGCCAATCAATTCGCCGACGGCCCGCTTGGCGACGGATCCATCGACAGCACCGACGCGATCGGAGAGCTCTGGTTCAACCTCTCCGACCGGGGCGCGATCGCCTCCCTCGGGAGCAGCGCCTACGAAGTTCTGGAGACAAACTCCGCCTACAACCAGCTGGTCGCGAAGGCCTTCTACGGAACGCCCCCCTCGGTGATCGACGCCGGGGGAGCACGGCGCGCCCGCTGGGTCCTGGGGGAGGTTTTGATGCAGGCCGCGGTGGAGAACGCCTCGACCTCCTTCCTCCAGCAGGTGATGACGCGCACGATCCTCCTCCTGGGCGATCCGATGACCCAGATGGACGCG
>JANOOP010000095.1:0-5050 GCA_031421415.1 Candidatus Eiseniibacteriota bacterium | reverse complement strand
CTGTGTATACTGTACGTTATTATTGTACGCTTTCTTTCAAATTTTTAAAAGAAACAAAAAATATGGACGGACGGGACGGGACCGGGGACGGACGGACGGGCAGCAAAAAAGAAAAGAAGTAAAAAGGCCCGTTTGGATTTGATTCCAGCAGGGGGCGAAACTGTCCGTCCACCCGTCCACCCTATCGCCTATATATCGCCTATCGTCTATCGTGTGTGATTGATTTTAAAATTTTGCGCGGCCGCCGTGCACCGCGGCGAGAAGTTCGCCGACGGAGTGAAGCTCACGAGGTCGAATCAGAGGGCCGCCGCCTGAAGCCATTTACACACCTCTTGACTTGTCCTCACCCAAACTATCGTCCGCCAGACGCGAAGACGGGAGGTATCCAATGGGGGTAGCCGCCGCCCGGCACTTCCGAGTCGGTGACCCACGTCTCGCCGTTTCGAGAGGTCGCGCAGCAGACTAGGTGGTGCCCGCCCGGAAAGAGTTCGCATACGTCGGTGAACGACTCTTCCATGCCGCGAATCGTCCAGGGCCCCTCGAGGGCGCGGACCGACTCGTGCGGATTCTCCGGAGGCATTCGAGGCATTCCGCTACTCGAGCGGGAGGAGATCCTTGTTCTTCGCCAGCCAGGTATCGAACGTCTGCACGCCCGGATGAAGCGAGCGGGAAACGCCGAGGCTTCGCGCCCCGCAGTAGTAGTCCTCGAAGTCGCGCTTGAACTGGAACATGTTGCCCAGATCGTCGGCGCCGGGGAATCCGAAGCGGCGATAGACGTCCGGTGACACCTCGTTGTACCGCACCTCCCGGCCGAGCGCCGTGGAGAGCGAGGCGGCCATCTGCGCGCCGGTCAGGTGCCCTCCGGCGATGCCGACGGTCTTTCCGATGTGGCCGCGCCCATTCTTGAAGACTCCGTACGCGCAGGCGCCGATGTCCTCCGCGGCGATTCCCGGGAGCTTCCGGTCGCCCATCGGGAGCGTGATTCCCAGCTTCCCGTCGGGACCCTTCTTCGGACCCATCCCGAAGTGGATCAGGTTGTCCCAGTAGAACGACGTGAGGAGAAACGTGACCGGCAACCCGAGCTTCGTGAAGATCTCGTTCGCGGCTCCCTTGGCGTCGAAATGCGGCACCTTGTACTTGCCCATGAGCGTCGGCATGCGGTTGTCGGAGAGCGGCACCCACTTCCGCGTGTCCTCCAGCGTCGACCAGATGACGTGCGCCACGTCCGCGGCTCGCGCTGCCTTGGCCATGTTGGTGGCCTGGGCGATTTCCTTCTCGGGCGACATGTGCGACCAGTAGAAGGTGACGCAGTAGGCCCCGTACGCCCCGCTGAAGGCCTTTTGGAGGGAGGCCTGGTCGTCCACGTCGCCCGCGACGACCTCGGCGCCGAGCCGCGCCAGTTCCTTCGCCTTGTCGGAGTTCACGTCCCGCGTGATGGCGCGCGCGGCGAATCCGCCGTTCGGGTCGTTCAGGATCGCGCGTACCAGGCCGCCTCCCTGTGCTCCGGTGGCACCGACCACCGCGATGATCTTCTTTTCTGCCATGCCTGTTCTCCTTCGCCTTGCCGAGGTCGAGGCGGCGCGATCGCGCGAAGCCGCCGGGCGGATCGTTCAGGGGCACCGCGTGGACCGCGATGAAGGGATGAGAATAGGCCCCGCCCGCCGCCCCCGCAAGAAGTGCCGCGCAGAAGGCGATTCGCCCCCCTCAGAGCCGCTCCACATGCTCCACGTTCAGCGTGGAGACCCCATGCTCCTCCTCCACGCGTCCCGTGAGGAGAACCGGCCGCGTGCTGGTCAGGAGGTGGCAGAACCGCTCGTAGGTCCGGGGGAAGAAGGTGGCGTCCGCGAGCCCGGTCGTGTCCTCGAACGTAACGAACTCCATCGGCTCGTCCCTCTTGGTGTGGACGAGTTTGGAGGTGACGTGCCACCCGAGGATCGTGACGCGACGGCCGGCATGCTTCTCGAGGTCCCGTGCGGGAAGCACACCGCGGCCGTGCATGGCGCGCTCGTAGGGCTCGAGCGGATGAGCGCTGATGAGGAACCCGAGTGTCTCGATCTCGTGGCGCAGCAGGGTGGCGCGGTCGTAGGCCGGGGCTTTGGGTGTTTCGGGCTGCTGGGGTGGGAATAGTTCGAGCATGGCGGCGCTTACCGGCTGTGGGGCCGGCGCGGGGGAGGAACCCTCCGGTCGCTGTCCTCGCCCGCGCTCCGCGCGGGCTGCGGCGGCTCCCTCTGGGTACTCCCCCGCGCCGGCCCTGACCTCCAGATAGTGCTCCCACAGAAGCTCGGCTCTTGTTCTTCCCTGCGCGATCGAATCGCAGGCGCCTGACTTGACCAACAGTTCCGCATCGCTCGGCGGTACGGACACGCGGCTTCGCAACTCGCCGAACGAGGCAAACACCCCTCCACGCGCCCGCTCCGCCAACAGCGCTTCCAGCGTCTCCGCGCGAAGTCCCTTCAGCTGCATCAGCCCCACGCGCATCTCGCGCTCGCGCCCCGTGTAGTGCCGCTCGCTCTCGTTCACGTCGGGCGGCAGGACCTGGATCCCCATCCGCTTCGCCTCCGAGACGTACGCGAAGGTCTGGTAGTAGCCGCCCTGGTTCGAGATGACGGCGGCCATGAACTCGGCCGGGTGGTGCGCGCGGAGCCAGGCGCTTCGGAACGAGACCATGGCGTACGACGCGCTGTGCGGCTTGCAGAAGGAGTAGCCCGCGAAGGAGAGGATCATCTCCCAGACCTGGTCGATCACGTCCCGCGCTACGCCGCGCGACGCGGCCCCTTCGTAGAACTCTTCTTGGTAAGCGCGGAGCGGCTTCACCGGCCGCTTCTTCGTGAGGACCTTCCGGAGCGCCTCTCCCTGCGCGACGGTGAAGCCCGCCAGCTCCATGGAGACCTTCGTCACGTCCTCCTGATAGACCATGATCCCGTACGTCTCGCTCAGCGTCTGGAGGAGCGCGGGATGGAGCGGGTCGTAGGCGCCCCCCTTCAGCCGTCGGAGGTACTCGCGGATGAAGCGGTTCGCGGCGGGGCGGATCATCGAGGAGTGGATGACGAGGTGCTCGAAGTCGCCGACCCCGGCCTTCCGCTGCAGCTGCCGCATGGCGGGCGACTCCACGTAGAAGACGCCGATCGCGTCGCCGCGCGCCAGGAGCGCCTGCGTGGGCGCGTCGTCGACCGGATCCCACGTCCGCTCGTCGATGATCGGGGCGCCGGGCCCTCCGTTTCGCCGCACCGCCTCCACCGCGTCGCGGATCACGGCGAGCGACCGGTTCCCCAGGAGATCCATCTTCACCAGGCCGTAGTCTTCCACCTGGTCCTTCTCCCACTGGACGATCGGCACGCCCTTCGGCGCCATCTCCACCGGGACGTGGTCGGCGAGGGCGTCGGGGACCATGACGATCCCGCCCGCGTGGACGGAGAGGTAGCGCGGATGTCCCTCCAGCGCGACCGCGATCGCGAGGATTTCGGGCCACGGCGGCTCGAAATCGACGTCGCGGAAGCGTGGACGGCCGTCGAGGCGGTCGACGTGATTCGTGAGCCCCCAGTACTCCGAGAGCCGCTTCGTCACGTTGGTGATCTCCGCCTCGGGAAGTCCGTAGACCTTTGCGACCTCGTGGATGGCGCCGCGCGCGCGGAAGCCGACGTGGTTCGCCACCATGGCGGCGCGTAGGGGGGCGCCGTTCTCGCGGAGGACGTCGAGCTGGATCTGGTCGCGCTCGTCCCAGGCGAAGTCGACGTCGATGTCGGGAGGGTCGCGGCGCTCGGGCGAGAGGAAGCGCTCGAAGAAGAGGTTGTGCCGCACCGGGTCGACGTTCGTGATGCCGAGGAGAAAGGAGACGATGCTCGCCGCCCCCGACCCGCGCCCGCAGATGCGCGGCGTGCGCGACGTGATCGCCTCCACCAACAGGAAGTAATCGGCGAACCCCTTCTCCGTGATGATCGCCAGTTCGCGGTCGAGGCGCGCGCTCACCTCGGCCGGCGGCGTGCGGCCGTAGCGATGGAGGATTCCCGCCTGGCAGCGGGCGCGGAGCACCTCGGCGGCGGTGCCACGATCGAGGTCGAAGGAGGGGAACACCGTCCGCCCCATCGGCCAGTCGGCGGCGCACTCCTCGCCCAGTCGCGCCGCGTTCTCGAGCGCCTCGGGCGCGTGGGAGAGGCGCCGCTCCATCTCGGCGGCGCCGGCGAACGTCCGTCCCGGCTCCGCGAGGTCGTCCAGCGGGACGCGGTCGATGGTGGTATTCCGGTCGATGGCACGAAGCACCTGGTGGAGGCGCCGCCCCTCGGGACGGGTGAAGTGGACGTCGTTCGTCGCGACGCAGGGAATGCCTCGCTCCCGCGCCCACGCGCGAAGCGGACGGTCGCCGCGGCCGGGGACGAGTTCGGCGTAGACCGGCACGGCGTCGCGCACAACCTCCAGGAGCGTGGGCGATTCCGTGAGGACGACGAGGCCAGGCGCGTTGGCACGAATGGCGGCGGCGAGGGAGAAGCTGGGCTCGAGATGCCGCGCCGTAATGACGCGGCAGAGCGATCGGTAGCCGTTGCGCCCCCGCGCGAGGAGCACGGCACGTCCCTGCCCGCCCGGCTTGGCCGCCGGCGCGCCCGCTTCCACGATCTCCGCCCCCGCGATCGGTGTCAGTTTCATCTCCTCACAGATCTGCCTGTAGAACACAAACCCATAGAGCGCGTTGGTGTCGGTTAGCGCGAAGCGGGTCATGCCGTGGGCGCGGGCCGCTTGCGCGAGCGACTCGAGGCTGTCGACACCGCGGAGTAGCGAGTAGTGGCTGTGGACGTGGAGGTGGGTGAAGGTCATCGGCGTGGTGGATGCCCGCGGCGCTTGGACGTGGTGACGAGCCCGTGCGCCAGCCACGACGCGGGGACTAGCGTGTCGGTTCCTAGCCGCTGTCGGATTCCGTGGAGTGCGGCGGTTAGGGCGTTCGAGCGGTCGAGGTGGGTCGAGGAGGGGGAGGAACCCGCCGGTCGCTGTGCGGCGCCCGCGCTTGGCGCGGGCTTGCAGGCTTCCTCTGGGTTCTCCCCCTCCTCGCCCCACATCAACA
>JANOOP010000094.1:0-2241 GCA_031421415.1 Candidatus Eiseniibacteriota bacterium | reverse complement strand
CCCGGTAGAACTCTCCGGTCGCTGTGCGTCGCCCGCTTCGCGGGCCGTAGGCTCTCTCCGAGTTCTTCCGGGCGCCTTCGCTCACGCAGCCCTCATCGAGCGCGCTTCAACACGATGGATCCTTCGGCAACTATCCTCGGGCTACTTTCCCACCCCTGTCATCTCCGCCGCCGAGAAGACTTTTTTGATCTGCTCCTCCGTCAGTAGCTTGCGCTCTCGCACGATCTCCACGACGGTCTTGCCGGTCTTCGCCGATTCCTTCGCCACCTCCGCCGCCGCCATGTAGCCGATGTAGGGATTGAGGGCCGTGGCCAGGGAGATCGAGTGTTCGAAGTACTCGCGGCAAGTCTCCTCGTTCGCCGTGATGCCGTCCACGCAGGTGGTGCGGAGGACGCGGAGCGTGGGCGCCAGGATGGCGAGGGAGCGAAGGAGATTGTGCGCGATCACCGGCATCATCACGTTCAGTTCCAACTGGCCCGCTTGCGCGGCGTAGGCGACCGTGGTGTCGTAGCCGAGGACCTGGAAGCAGACCATATTCGTCATCTCGGCGACGACCGGGTTCACCTTTCCCGGCATGATGGAGGAGCCGGGCTGGACGGTGGGGAGGACGATCTCGTCGAATCCGGTCGTCGGGCCGCTGGCGAGAAGGCGGAAGTCGTTCGCGATGCGCGTGAGGTCGAGGCAGAAGCCGCGCAGATCGTTCGAGAGGCGGACGAACGGCGCCATGCTCTGCATCGCCTCGAAAAGATTGGGCGAAGGCCGGAAGGGCGCGCCCGTGAGCGTGGCGATGTTCGCGATCGTCCGCTCCCGGTACTGCGGGTGGGCGTTGATCCCGGTTCCGGCCGCGTTTCCGCCGAGACCCAGCGACAGGAGCCCCTCGCGGCTTCGCTTCAGCGACTCGATCCACCCCTCCACGCAGACCTGGTAGCCCTCGAACTCCTGCCCTAGCGTGACCGGCACCGCGTCCTGCAGGTGCGTGCGACCCGACTTGAGGACGGTGCGGAATGCCGCGGCGCGGCCGGCGAAGGACGCGGCAAGGGCCGCCATCTCTTCCACGACCGGGCCCGAGAGTTCGTAGGCGGCGAGGCGTATGGCGGTCGGAATCACGTCGTTGGTCGACTGCGCCATGTTGACGTGATCGTTGGGGCTTACGAGCGCCGTGTCGCCGCGCTTTCCGCCCATCAGCTCGCAGGCGCGATTCGCGACGACCTCGTTCACGTTCATGTGGAACGACGTGCCGGCGCCGGCCTGGTAGGCGTCCACGACGAAGTGGCTGTCGAGCTTCCCCGCCACGACTTCCTCGGCGGCGCGGACGATCGCGTCGGCCTTCGCCTTGTCGAGGACGCCGAGATCGCCGTGGGTCTTCGCGGCGGCGATCTTGATGCGGGCGACGGCGCGGACCATCTCCCGGTGGAGCCGCTCGCCGCTGATGGGGAAGTTGGCGACCGCGCGGGCCGTCTGCACGCCGTAGTAGGCGTCGGCGGGAACCTCGAGCGGTCCCAGGGAGTCCTTCTCGATCCGGGTCTGGCGGGGGGCGCCCGCGGCCGTGGCTTCGCTCATGGCGTTTCGATTCCGATCAGATGGAGTCGAGGAGCCAGCTTTCCGGATCCTCGAGGAGCTCCTTAACGCGGTGAAGGAATTGGGCCGCCGGCGTGCCGTCGACGAGCCGGTGATCGAAGGAGAGGACGAGCGTCATCATCCAGCGGACCACGATGCGGTGATCCCGCACCACGGCGCGCTCCTGGATGAGATGGACGCCCAGAATGCCGACCTCGGGAACGTTGATGACCGGCTGCGACGCGGTGGCGCCGAACATGCCGGCGTTCGTGATCGTGAAGGTGCCGCCCTGGATGTCGTTCAGGGTCAGTTTCTCGGCCCGGGCGCGCGCCGCCAGGTCTTCCATCTCCGCCGCGATCTGGAGGAGCGACTTCTTGTCGGCGTCGTGGAGAATCGGAACGATGAGGCCCTGGTCGCGGTGCACCGCCATGCCGATGCTGTAGTACTTCTTGAAGCGCGCCTCTGTCTCGGTAATGGAGGCGTTCAGGACTGGATACTCCTTGAGCGCACGGACCACCGCCTTCGTGATGAACGGCATGTAGGTCAGGTTTAGCCCGTACTCGGCCTTCACCCTCTCCTTCAGCCGGGTCCGGAGCTCCACCAGCGCCGTCATGTCGACTTCGTCGGTCACCGAGCAGTGAGCCGCGGTGTGGCGCGCCTTCGACATGTTCTCGGCGATCTTCT
>JANOOP010000093.1:0-3075 GCA_031421415.1 Candidatus Eiseniibacteriota bacterium | reverse complement strand
CGGCGTGGCCGACGCGAACGGGCTGATGAAGCCGGTCGCGCGCGTCGTCGCGCGGGAACGCCGGGAAGGCCTGGAGGAGGAGTTGAAGCAGTTCGTGATGGAGCGGCTGGCGCCCTACAAGCACCCCCGCGAGATCACGTTTGTCGATTCGCTTCCCCGCACGCACCTCGGCAAGGTCGATCGCGGCAAACTCCGCCGCGGATAGCGCCCGCCAAACTCCCCGCTACAAGTTCGGCTATCAGCACGCGGCTACGACGGGACTACTAGTAGAGGCCGGGGGCGAGGCGAGGCGTCCGCTTCATGTACTCGCGGTAGTCGTCGCCGAACTCCTGCGTCATGAAGGCCTCCTCCACGTCCATCCGGCGCTTGAACATCCAGAAGACCACCGGCAGGAGGAGCAGGGCGATCGAACTGCGGAAGATCCCCGCGAAGCCGATGTCCATGAGGATGATTCCGACATAGGAAGGATGGCGGACGAATCCGTAGAGACCGCTCGTCTCGAGCGAGTGCCCTTCCTGGCGCGCCACCACCGACGCGAAGCGCTTTCCGAGGACCATCATCGGCCAGACGCGAAGCGCGGCGCCGCAGGCCAGGAACGCGAGACCCACCCAGCGAAGCGCGTCGCCCCCCGGAAGGACCCCGATGCTCCGCGCGTCCATGTACGGCATGACCCACGCCGTGAAGAGCGAGTGGAACATGAGGAGCGGGAAGAAGGGCTTCCAGTCGGCCTGGTGCTTCTCCCCGCGGCTCCGGCCGGAGGTGGAGAAGGTCATGACCGGGAGCATGAGGAAGTGGATGATCACGACTCCGATACGCGTCGGGTGCGAGAAGAAGCCGGCGTAGCTTCCCCACGCCATCACCATGAGGAAGAGGAAAAGGACGACGTTCAGCGGGATGCCGATCAGCTGCTTGATCGAAGTGGACTGGGACATGATCCCTCCTGGTTTCGCGCATGAGTACCGCGGCGTATCCAGGAAATATCGGCATCGCCGGCACGATCGAAAGGATTTGATGGCGCAATTGTATCGAAGCCGTAAGCAACTACATCACAATCGATTGCGCGCATTGTCTCACGTGTCGCGGCGCCCACGCGGCCTGGCGGCCGCACGGCGCCGCCGTCACTCCCCCGGCATCTCCCGCGCGGCCTCGGGCGTCCCGACGGCCGGCCAAACCCCCGCCGCCGCGGCGAGGTCGTGCTCGCCCATTCCCGCGCCCTTCTCCGGCGATCGCCGATAGATGATCCCCAGCGCGAACCGCTCCTGTCGGACGATCTCCATCGCATTCGAGAGGTTGGTGGCGTCGTGGTCGGCCGGGAGCAGGTCGCAACGCTGGTAGATCGTCTCGGCGTACGACGGTCCCTGGTACGTCACGCAGCCGGCCAGGACGTGCAGGAAGGAGAACCCCGGGTACTCGATGGCCGCCCGGAACATCTCGCGAAGATGCGGAAGGTTTCCGGCGTGCGTGCGTGCGACGAAACCACAGCCGCTGCTCAGCACCAGGAGCAGCGGATTGAGCGGACGCTCCTCGACGCCGGCCAGCCCGCGGTCGCGCTTGAACTCCTCGGAGGAGGTGGGCGACGCCTGTCCCTTCGTCAGTCCGTAAATGCCGTTGTCGAGAACGGCGTATGTGAGATCGACGTTTCGCCGGATCGCGTGCGGGATGTGCCCGAGCCCGATCGAGAAGCCGTCTCCGTCCCCGCCCACGACGACCGTGGTGATCTCGGGGCGCGCGAACTTCAGCCCGCTCGCGATCGGGAGAGCGCGGCCGTGGATCGAGTTGAACGCGTAGGAGCGCGTGTACCCCGGCAGGCGGCTCGAGCAGCCGATTCCGGAGATGACCGCCAGCCGCTCCGGCGCGATTTCCAGATCGGCGAGCGCCAAGGTGAGTCCCTTCAGGACGCCGAAGTCGCCGCACCCGGTGCACCACACCGGCTCCAGCGTAGAGCGGAAGTCTTTCGCCTTCATGCCGTCGCCTCCGTCAGATAGCGGTCGAGTTCAGCCGCGGTCATCGGCGTGCCGCCGCTCCGCGTCACGCGGCGCACCCCGCGCAGGTCGGTGAGACTGGAAAGATAGCGGTGGAACTGGCCCTGGAAATTCATCTCGACCACGGCCATCGATTCGAGCCCGCGGCGCCAGTTCTCGAACGCCTCCAGCGGGAACGGGTGGATGATCTCCGGGAGAAAGACGCGATAGTCGGGGTGCGCCACGGTCCACTCGCGCAGGAGCCCGTACTCGCTCCCCCACGCCACGATCCCGCGCGGGGCGCCCTCCTTCCCCAGCGTGCGAAACCAGTCGCGCGTCTCGATCGCGATTCCCTCCAGCTTCCGGAAACGCTTCTGGTTCATCTGGTGGTGCGTCGCCGTGTCGGCCGTGGGGAATCCCTCCTGATTGTGCTCGATGCCGGCGGCGAGATAGGTGCCGCCCGGATCGCCCGGCACTCGGAAGGCGTTCACGCCATGCGCCGCCGTGAGGTCGAAGCGGGCGGGGCCGCTCGCCTCCGTCCAGCGCTCTCGCTGCGGGGCCGGCCGCTGCGTCGTTTCGGGGTCGCGGATCTGCCGCCGCTGCGCGATGTAGGCGTCGGAGAGAACGAGCACGGGCAACTGGTAACGCTCCGCGAGGAGCATGGCGCGGTACATGATGTCGCGCCCATGCACGACGTCGAAGACGCCGAGCACCGCGCGTGGAAAGTCGCCGTGTCCTCCGTAGACCGCGTGAAAGAGGTCCGACTGTTCGGTGCGTGACGGCATCCCGGTCGCGGGGCCCGCCCGCTGGCAATCGACGATGATCGCCGGCAGTTCCGCCATGCTCGACAGCCCGATCATCTCCGTCATGAGGGAGAGCCCGGGCCCGCTGGTCGCCGTCATCGACGGCACGCCGCCGAAGGAGGCGCCGAGTACCATCCCCATGGCGGCGATCTCGTCCTCCGCCTGGATCACGCGGCCGCCCGCCGCCGGCAATTCCTCGATAAGCGTCTCCATCACCTCCGAGGAGGGCGTGATCGGGTATCCCGCGAAGAACTTCAATCCCGCGGAAATGGCGCCTCGGGCGATCGCTTCGTTTCCGGTCTCGGCGAAGA
>JANOOP010000092.1:0-7001 GCA_031421415.1 Candidatus Eiseniibacteriota bacterium | reverse complement strand
CGGGGGGAGCCGGTCTACGGCGAGCGCGACGAGGTCGATCTGGAGAAGATGCGGCAACTCGGCGTTCCGTTCTGGATCGCGGGCGGCGCCGGCTCGCCGGACCGTGTCGTGGAGGCGCTGGAAGCAGGCGCCGCGGGCGTGCAGGTCGGGACGCTTTTCGCCTACTCCGATGAGTCGGGAATGACCGAGACGGTCAAGCGCTCGATCCTCGCCCACGCGCTCCGGGACGACGTGGACGTCTTCACCGATCTGCGCGCGTCGCCCACCGGCTATCCGTTCAAAGTGGTCCGGTGGGGTGGAGATCCCGCCGTCGGGGTCAAGCGCCAGCGCGTCTGCGACGTCGGCGGCCTGCGCGTCAGCTACATCACACCGCAGGGAACCGTCGGATACCGCTGCCCGGCCGAGCCGGAGAAGGACTATGTTCGAAAAGGCGGCAAGGCCGATGAGACGGAGGGGCGGAAGTGTCTCTGCAACGCCCTGATGGCCAATATCGGCATTGGGCAGTTGCGCGAGGACGGCTGGGTGGAGCCGCCGCTCATCACGAGCGGAACGGATCTCACGATCATCTCCACCTTTCTGGCCGGCCGAACGCACTACTCCGCCAACGACGTGATCGACTACCTGCTTTCGAAGTGCGGCTCCGAATCGTCCGGGGTGGTCCCGCTCAGCGTGCCGGAGGAAGAAGCAGTTCGAAGCGAGTAGCCACCCGGAGCACGCGCCCCATTGCTGTCCACGCTTCCATCCCCACGCTCCACACCGTGCTCTCCGCCGTGAGCGGTCCTGGCGCTAACCATTTTCCAGGAAGGATGGTAGGGGTGTATCCACAGGGCGGCAGCGAGGGGGGTTAGGCGCGTGGTCACGATTCGCATCCACGGGCATGAGTCCCGGCTGGGAACCGAGGAGTGGGAGATCCGCCTTCGCGAGGGTAGGGTCCCGCCGGAGGCGCTCGTCCTGGTGGAGGGAACCGGCTGGGTGCGCGCCGATTCTCTGGATATCTACCGTCTGCTGGCGCCCACCCCTGCACGGTGCCCCCCGGCCGTGGCCCTATCGCTTCGCGAGATTCTCTTCCCGAAGCGCGGCCTTTCGGCGACCGAACTCCTGCTCGCGGTAAACCTCATCGTGGCCGGGCTCCTCTTCGCCGCGTGGGGGAAGGACTACCTCTCGACCCTGCGAGGAATGACGACAGAATGGTGGACCGGCGTCCGCGCCGGGCACGCGTACGGCTGGTGGATCCCGACGCTCTTCCTCCACGCCGGACCGGGGCACCTGGGGCGGAACATGATGGCGCTCCTGGCCGCGTCGGGCGCGGTGGAGTTCCTGGCGGGTAAGCGGTGGGCGATCGCGGCCTATCTCATCACGGGACTCGGCGGAGCCTGGGCCTCGTACGCGGGTCACCATGCCCCGCCGCTCAGTGTCGGCGCCTCGGGAGCGATCTTCGGCCTCCTCGGCTGCGCCCTCTCCTTCATCGTCCGCCGGCGGGGGACGTTCAACTACGCGCAGCGCTGGAAGGTCTGGCGCGTCTACGTGCCGCTCTTCATTCTCCTCTTCCTCCCGGCGATCGCGAACGCCGACGTGCACGCGCACGCCGGCGGATTCGCGACGGGGCTCTTCCTGGGAGTGTGGCTTCCGCCGCACCCGCGCATCCCTCAACTGGCCGAGGTCGACCCGCTTCGCGACGACGAAGCCGTCTAGGCCCCGGAATCGCGTCGGGCGTCGTTACTCCTTCTTGCTCCAGGGCGGCGTGACGCCGTTCATGCGCGCGTAGGCGATCAGTTGGCCCAGGTGCTCGTGGTTGTGCGCGGCCGTGAAGAAGAGGATCTCCCGCTTCGAGCCCTCGCCCATGAACCACTTCACGGACGTGTCCATGTCGGAATCGGATATCGCGTTCGCCACCGACTTCACGTGCTCCAGCGACTTCTTCAGCTGCGCGACGATCTCTTCCTTCTCGGTCGTGGAGGTCTCGAAGGTCTTGGGGTCGAACCCGTCGGGCATCTTGGCGCCGGTGAAGCTCGGAATCATGAAGTTCCCGCCGGCGGCGTGGAGGAGCGCCTCACCGAAGGAGCGAACGCCCTCCGCGGGGCGCCACGAGTACTTGTCGGCGGGCATCGCCTCGGCGAGCTGAATCAGCTTGTCGCCCGCGTAGTCCAGATTGCGGGCGAACTCCGTCTTCGTTCCGCTGGCGACGGGCTTCGTGCTGGCGAACTCCGCGTCGGGATGGGCGAAGGCGGTGGCGGCGGTCATGAGCCCGGCGACGGCGAGCACGGTCCAGATTCTTCTCATCGAGTATCCCCCTGGTAGGAGTGTCACGGCGGGGCCCACGATCGCGGACCCGAGGCTGTGAAGTCTAGCGGAGAGGACGGCCGCCCGGCTACCGGTCTCCCGGGTCGCATGCTAGACTTTCCCCGCTTCGAGCCGGATCTCCGCCGCGGGATGGACCGCGCGGGTTCCACCCCCCATGGCTTCGACTTCTCCGTTCCAACAGGAGGTCGTTCAAACGTGCGATCGAGAAGATTGGTCGGTTCCTTCCTGGCGGTGATGACATTCCTCGGCACGGCCGTGGCGCCGCGCACCGCCCTCGCCGAGTCGCGGCCCCGAGACGTGATGAACGCCGCCGAACTGGAGCTGGCGATCCAGAAGCTCCGCGTCCTCGGGAGCGTCCTCTACGTCGCGGCTCACCCGGACGACGAGAACACGGCGCTCATCACGTATCTCGAAAGCGACCGCCTGGCGCGCGTCGGCTATCTCTCCATGACGCGCGGGAGCGGCGGGCAGAACCTGATCGGGCCGGAGACGGGCGATGCCCTCGGCGTGATTCGCACGCAGGAACTCCTGGCCGCCCGCGCCATCGATGGGGCAGAGCAGTTCTTCACGCGCGCGATCGATTTCGGCTTTTCGAAGTCTTCCGACGAGACGATGACCCTCTGGGGACGCGACGCCATCCTTTCCGACATCGTCTGGACAATCCGGACGTTCCGCCCCGACGTGATCGTGACGCGCTTCCCGCTCGACGCACGGGGGGGCCACGGACATCACCAGGCGTCGGCGATCTTGGCCAAGGAGGCGTTCGCCGCCGCTGCCGATCCGAAGCGCTTCCCGGAGCAGGTGCGGGTGGCGCCGCCCTGGCGCGCGAAGCGGATCCTCTGGAACGCGTTCCGCCCCGACACGGGGAAGCGCGATCCGAATCTGCCGAAACTCCTGACCGTCGATCTCGGCGCGTACAACGTGCTCCTCGGCAATAGCTACACGGAGCTTTCCGCCGCAAGCCGGAGCATGCACAAGAGCCAGGGATTCGGCGCGGCCGAGCGGCGCGGGCCGGTGCCGAACTTCCTGGAGCTATTGGACGGGGAGCCCGCCACCGCTGACCTCTTCGACGGTGTGGATACCGGCTGGTCGCGGATACCCCACGGCGGGTCGGTCGACTCGATTCTGGCCGAGGCGGCGAAGCGCTTCGAACCGAACGCCCCCCAGCGGATCGTGCCGCTCCTGGTCCGGGCCCGGATCGCCATGAGGGCTTTGGGAAACGATCCGTGGGTCCTGGTGAAGACGCGGGAGCTGGACGATGTGATCCGCTCCTGCTCGGGACTCTGGCTGGAGGCGATCGCCACGCGACCGTTCGCGCTTCCCGGGGGGAGCGTGCCGGTGACCCTATCGCTGCTGTCGCGGAGCGATGTTCCCGTGACGCTCTCGCAGGTGGCCATGCCTTTCGGGGCGGTCGTGCGCGACGCGTCCGATTCCACGCGAGCCTTCGCCAACCGTTCCCTCTCCCGGAACATTCCCGTGGAGGGGACGACCACCGTGTCGCTGGCGAAGAGCGCCGCCACGACGCAGCCCTACTGGCTTCGCCGGCGGCCCGGCGCCGGGGCTTACCGGGTGCGGAAGGCCGGGGCCACGGACGCCGTGGAGAAGGAAACGCCCGACGAGGCGGAGAACCGCCCGGCGCTCACCGTCCGGTTCGAACTCGAGATCGGGGGCGAGCGGATCGTCTACGACGTGCCGGTGCTCTATCGCTGGACCGATCGCGTGGCGGGGGAGCGTTACCGGCCGCTGGAGGTCGTCCCTCCGGTGACGCTCCGCCTCGATCGAAACGTCTATCTCTTCGCCGAGGCGAAGGCGCGCGAGGTGAACGTCATCGTGGAGTCGCCGGGCCCGGCCGTATCGGGCAGGGTGAGGCTCGATCTCCCGGCAGGGTGGCAGGCGACGCCCGCCGAGACGACGATCGCCGTGCGCGGCGCCGACGCGCCTGGCTCGGCCCGGTTCTGGGTGCGCCCGGGGGAGCGTGCGGGCTCCGGTCTCCTGGCCGCCTCGATGTCGGTCGGCAGTGCGCGCCACGACCGGAGTCGAACGGTGATCGACTATCCGCACCTTCCCGTCACGACGCTCTTCCCGCCCGCGGAGGCGCACCTCGTTCGCGCCGACGTGAAGCGGACGGGCTCGAGGGTTGGCTACGTCATGGGTTCGGGCGACGAGATGCCGGCGGCGCTGGAGGAGATGGGATACCGCGTGACGCTTCTCTCCGACGACGAGATCGAGTCGGGGGCGCTCCCGGGTCTCGATGCGGTCGTCGTCGGCATCCGGGCGTACAACACCCGGCCGCGCCTGCGGTCGCTTCAGGAGCATTTCTTCGACTACGTCTCCGGCGGCGGAACGATGGTGGTCCAGTACAACACCGTGGAGGAGGCGCTCCAGGACAAGCTCGGGCCCTATCCCTTCAAACTCTCCCGCGATCGGGTCACCGTCGAGGGATCGCCCGTGCGCCTGTCGAACGCAGAGCATCCGCTCCTTCGCGCGCCGAACAAGATCGGCGCGGCCGACTTCGACGGGTGGGTGCAGGAGCGAGGGCTCTACTTCGCAAAGCCGTGGAACCCAGCCTACGAGACGGTGCTCTCGATGAACGACCCGGGCGAGGAGCCGGTGGAGGGAAGCCTCCTCTACGCGCGCCACGGGAAAGGCGTTTACGTCTACACGGGCATCGCGTGGTTTCGCCAGCTTCCTGCGGGCGTCCCCGGGGCGTATCGCCTCTTCGCGAACCTCGTGGGCGGCGGAAGGGAATGAGCGGTCGCAAAGGAAGCGGCCGTGCCGGCAAGGATTCGCGCGAGCCGGTCCGCGCCGCCGATCCGGCGCCTGACGATCCCTCGCAGGACGAGAGGGCGCCCTTCCTCGGCAGCTGGCCGCTCCTCTACGCCGTGGTGTTCCTGAACCTCGTCGCCCTCATCGCGCTCTTCACCTGGTTCACGCGCGCGTTCGAATGAGCGGACTCGACTGGTTCGTCCTCGCGGCGTCGCTCGTCGGAATCGTCGTCTACGGCGTCTGGCGGGGCCGAGGTAGCCACGATCTCGGCGGCTATCTCCTCGCCGATCGGACGATGCGCTGGCCCACGATCACGCTCTCGATCATGGCCACGCAGGCGAGCGCGATCACCTTCCTCTCGACCCCGGGGCAGGGGTACGCGGACGGGATGCGATTCCTCCAGTTCTATTTCGGGCTTCCGCTCGCCATGATCGTGCTGGCCGCCACGGCGGTGCCGATCTACCACCGGCTCAAGGTCTACACCGCCTACGAGTACCTGGAGCGGCGCTTCGACGCGAAGACCCGCACGCTCGCGGCGTCGCTCTTCCTGGTGCAGCGCGGACTGGCGGCGGGGCTCACGATCTACGCGCCGGCGCTCATCCTGTCGGTGCTCCTCGGGTGGAACCTCACCCTGACCAATCTGGCGCTCGGGGCGATGGTTATCGTCTACACCGCCTCGGGGGGAGCGAAGGCGGTGAGCTACACGCAGTTCCTCCAGATGCTCATCATCTTTCTTGGATTTGGCGTCGCGCTCGTCTTCATCCTGAATTCGCTCCCCGAGGGAATCTCGCTCCTCGACGCCGCCGTGGTCGCGGGAAAGATGGGGAAGCTGAACGCCGTCGATTTCTCGTTCGATCTGACGAATCGCTACAACTTCTGGTCGGGGCTGATCGGCGGGTTCTTCGTCGCGCTCTCCTACTTCGGCACCGATCAATCGCAGGTGGGGCGCTACCTGACTGGCCGCTCCATCGCCGAGAGCCGGACAGGGCTCCTGGCGAACGGCATCGTGAAGATCCCGATGCAGTTCGTGATTCTCTTCCTCGGGGCGATGGTCTTCGTCTTCTACCTCTTCGCGGCGCCTCCGGTCTTCTTCAACCCCGTCGAGGTGAACCGCATGCGCGCGGGGGCCCACGCGCAGGAGTTCCGCGAGGTGGAGTCGCGCTACGCCGCCGCCAGCGGGATCCGCCAGGAGCGGGCGCGCGAGCTGGTCAAGGCGAACCGCGAGGGCGACCGGGCGGCCGGGCAGCGGGCCGAGCAGGCTCTGCACGAAGCCGACGCCGGAGCCAAGGTCATCCGGGCCGACGCCGTCGCGCTGATCCAGAAGAACGATCCGGCCGCGCAGACGAGCGACACCAACTACGTCTTCCTGAGCTTCGTGCTACGCCATCTCCCCATCGGAATCGTGGGACTCGTGATGGCCGCCATCTTCGCCGCTTCCATGTCGTCCACGTCGGCCGAATTGAACGCGCTCTCCTCGACGACCTCGGTGGACTTCTACAAGCGGTTCGTGGAGCGCGTCGGCCAGGGAGAAGGCGCGGTCGTCGCGGCGGAGCGGCGCGAGGTGATGGTCTCGAAGGGCGCCACCGTCTTCTGGGGTATCTTCGCGATCGCGTTCGCGGAATACGCGAGCCGGCTGGGATCGTTGATCGAGGCGGTGAACATCCTCGGATCGCTGGTCTACGGAACGATCCTCGGCATCTTCCTCGTGGCGTTCTACCTGAAGCGTGTGGGGGGCACGGCGGTCTTCGTGGCGGCGCTGGTGGCGGAAGTCGCGGTCGTGGCCTGCTTCCTCTTCAGCGACATCTCGTTCCTCTGGTACAACGTCGTCGGCTGCCTTGGCGTCATCGTCGTCTCGCTGCTCCTCACCGCCTTCGGCAACAGAACGCCCGCGCCGGTGGCCGCTCGATCCTAGGCGGAAGGCCGCCGATCGAGCC
>JANOOP010000091.1:0-4688 GCA_031421415.1 Candidatus Eiseniibacteriota bacterium | reverse complement strand
TCGGCTCTCGTCGCGAAACGAGCGCCGGATGCGCGCGCGGGGCGGACATGAGGCGCCGGGAGGGCGCTTTCCCCTCTTCGTGGCTCTCCACGTCGCCTGGCCCCTCGCTCTGGTCGCGGAGGTCGCCCTCGCGGGCGCCCGTCCCGGGGCGCTCTGGCCGCTCTGGCTCGTCCTCCTGGCGTCGGGCGAGGGACTTCGGTTCTCGGCCATGCGCGCGCTCGGCGACCGGTGGAGCGCCCGCGTCTACGTGGTTCCGGGGGAACCGCGGGTGCGCCGCGGCCCCTATCGATTTCTCGCCCATCCCAACTACCTCGGCGTGGTGCTGGAACTGGCGGCGCTCCCGCTCCTCTTCGGCGCGTGGCGCACGGCGCTGGCGGCGGGGGTCGTGAACGCGCTCCTCCTCGCTCTTCGAATCCGCACCGAGGATCGCGCGCTCCTCGCCTCCGGGCCCGCATCCGGGCGCGCTCCGTTTGACCCCGGCGTCCGATCCGGGTAGTCTCCTCCCATGCTTGCCGCCATCGATCTGGAAGGTGTTCTCGCTCCCGAGATATGGCCCTACCTGGGGGAGCACTACGGCATTCCCGAGCTTCACCTCACCACGCGCGACACCGCCGATTTCGACGAACTCATGAAGAAGCGCGTCGACGCCATGAACCGCGCGGGGCTGACGCTGGCGGAGGTTCAGCGTGTGGCCTACGAGGTTCATCCTTTTCTGGGCGCCCCCGAATTCCTGAAGCGAATCCGGCAGCATTGCCAGGTGATGATCATCTCCGACACCTTTCACGAATTCGCCACGCCGATGATCGAGCGGCTGGGGGGCGTGAATCTCTTCGCCAACAAGTTCCAGGTGGACAAGGCCGGCCACATCGTCGGCTGGGAACTACGGATCCGCGGGCGGAAGGCGATGGTCGTCGAGGGAATGAAGCAGGCGGGCTTCAAGGTCATCGGGATGGGGGACAGTTTGAACGACCTCACCCTGCTCCAGTCGGCCGACTACCCGATTCTCTACCGGCCGGTCCAGATGCTCCGGGACCATCTTCCGGACGCGGTCGAGGTGCACGGCCTGGACGAGGCCCTCGCCGCCTTCATGGACGTCTTTCGTCGTAACGGAGCGTTTGCATAACCGTCATATTTGCAAACAGTTATGTCATGCTTAGAGGGCGTTTCGAACGCACGCGCCGATTGACGAGCCGCGCCCCATGCTGGTAGTGTTCATCGGCTGATCTGAAACTTTCGCCGCGCGGCGCCAGCCACGCGGTTTTCGTTTGGAGGTGGTGCTACTCATGTCTTGCCGTGTCGTCGTGGGAGCCCAGTGGGGCGACGAGGGGAAGGGAAAGATCGTCGATCTGATGAGCGAGGAGGCCGACATCGTCGTCCGTTATCAAGGCGGACCGAATGCCGGCCACACCGTCTGCTTCAATGATCAGACGTTCATTCTACATCTGATTCCTTCCGGGATCCTCCGCCCGAACACGCTCTGCTACATCGGCAACGGCGTGGTCCTCGATCCGGCCGCGCTGCGCGCCGAACGCGAACGGGTGGAGAAGGGCGGGATCGACGTCAATGGCCGGCTCTTCGTCTCCGGATCGACGCACGTCATTCTTCCCGATCACATGGTGATCGAGAAGCACGCGGAGACGACGGGGAAGGCGATCGGGACGACCGGCCGCGGCATCGGGCCGGCGTACACCGACAAGACCGGCCGCGTCGGGATGCGCGTCGCCGATCTGCTCGACCCGGCGATCCGGGAGGAGCGGATTCGGGCGCTTCGCGTTCGCACGATCCGCCTCGTCGGGGATGACGCCCCCGTGGCGCCGCTTTCCGATGTGCTGGAAGCCGCCGCGGTCGACGCGGAGATGCTCCGGCCGCTCGTGGTGAACGTCTCGCTGGAGGTGAACAACGCCCTCCGCGCGGGGAAGCGCGTCCTCCTGGAAGGCGCCCAGGGCACGCATCTCGACATCGACCATGGCACCTATCCCTACGTCACCTCCTCGAGCGCGACGGCGGGCGGCGCCTGCACCGGCGCGGGCGTCGGGCCGACGGCCATCCAGGAAGTGATCGGCGTCGCGAAGGCGTACGCCACGCGCGTCGGCAACGGCCCGTTCCCGTCGGAACTCTCCGGCGAACTGGCCGAGCGGTTGCGCGAGGAAGGCCGCGAGTACGGCGCCACGACCGGCCGGCCGCGCCGCTGCGGCTGGTTCGACGTCGTGGCCATCCGGCACGCCGCTCGAGTGAACGGGCTCACGTCGCTCATCATCACGAAGCTCGACGTGCTCGACTCGCTCCCAGAAGTGAAATTCGTCGTCGCCTACGAGATCAACGGGCGGCGCGTGACGGAGATGCCCGAATCGCTGGCGGAACTCGATGCCATCACGCCGGTGCACGAAACGTTCCCGGGGTGGAAGAAGCCGACGACCGGCGTGCGCCACTGGGAAGACCTCCCGCCCGAGGCGCGGCGCTATCTCGACCGCCTGGAAGAGCTGGCCGGAGTGCCGATCCGGCTCATCTCGGTTGGGTCGGGTCGCGACGAAAACGTGGAGCGATCGGCTTCTCGACGCGCGAGTCCCGCCGTGGGGCGGTAGACGCGGAGAGACGTGATCGATCCCGACGTGCGGGTGCTCCAGCTCCAGCGAAAGCCGGCGGTCGCGAAACTCTAGGTTCGCATCGGGGAGGACTTCGCCGCGTGTTCCTGAGCCCCGCCGAAGCGGCCGAAGTGCGGAAGCGCTTCGGCACGCCCTGCTACGTCTACGACCACGCGACCCTGGTGGAATCGGCCCGGTGCGCGCTGGCCTTCCCGCACGCCTTCGGGCTCACGGTCCGCTACGCCATGAAGGCGAACTCCTGCCGCGCCATCCTGACCCTCTTCCGCGATCTCGACCTCCGGGTCGACGCCTCCAGCGACTTCGAGGTCGAACGCGCCCTTCGCGCCGGCTTCGCGCCGGAGCGGATCGCCCTCACCTCTCAGGCGCCGTCGCGGCGCTTGCGAGGATTCGTGGAGGGGGCCATTCGGTTCACCGCCTGCTCGCTCCTCCAGCTGGAACGCTTCGGGGAGATGTTTCCGGGCCGCGACGTGACGATCCGCGTGAATCCCGGTCTCGGGAGCGGCGCGACCAACCGCGTGAACACCGGGGGGCCGGCCTCGAGCTTTGGAATCTGGCACGAGGAGCTCGACCAGGCGAAGGCGCTCGCCGCCCGCTTCGGCGTGACGATCGCCGGGCTCCATACGCACATCGGCTCCGGGAGCGATCCGGCCGTCTGGACGCGCGTCGCACGTCTCTCGCTGGAGATCGCCGAGCGGCTGCCGGAGGCGATCGTGGTGAGCTTGGGAGGCGGCTTCAAGGTGGCGCGCGTTCCGGGGGAGAGCGGCACCGACCTCGCGGCGGTTGGCGCGGTGGTGCGCGAGGAGTTCCTCGACTTCAAGCGGCGCACCGGCCGCGCCCTCCACGTCGAGATCGAGCCGGGCGCATTCCTCGTGGCGAATGCGGGGGTGATCGTGGCGACGTGCATCGATCAGGTCGGGACCGGGGCGAAAGGTTTTCGCTTCGCCAAGCTCGACGCGGGCATGACCGAGTTGCTGCGTCCCTCCCTCTACGGCGCGCAGCATTCCATCGTCGTGGTGGCCGGCGACGGATCGACCGGAGCGGCGCAGCGGGAGCGCGCCTCCGTCGTCTTCGTCGGACCCTGCTGCGAAACGGGCGACGTCCTGACTCCGGCGCCGGGCGACCCCGAGGCCCTTCTGCCGCGGGAGACGCCGCTCCCGGAAGTGGGCGATCTCGTTCTGATCGGCAGCGCCGGGGCCTACGCCGCCTCCATGTCGGCCGTGAACTACAACTCCTACCCCGCGGCGCCCGAGGTGATGCGGGAGGCGGCCGGGGAGTTTCGGCTCGTGCGCCGGCGGCAGACTTTGGAGCAGATGGCGGCGAACGAGGTGGCCGTAGAGTAGGCGCGGCCCGTCATTCGAGGTGGAAGTGGCACGACGGCCTGAAGACGGAAGTGCTTGACAATCAATGCGTTATTCGATAGGATCTACGCTCCGAGTCGGAATGGCATCCGTGGGCGCTAACTCCTAGCGAGGCCATCATTCAACTCCAGCGCTCCATTCTGGCCCCGGCAGGTCTTCTGCTCGCGGTCCTGCTCGTCTCCTCGCAGGCGCTGGCCAAGGGCCCGATCGTTTCCCAGCCCCAGCCGAAGGGTCCGATCGTTTCCACGGACATTCCCCCGCCCGCACCCCCCAAAAGGCCAGCCCCGTCCCTCGGCGGCACATTCATCCGTAACACCAAGGCGACGACGTCATGGTTCCTCTATCCGGGCGCCTGCGCGGATCGCGCCGGGGGGACCTGGGTCCCTCGCACCGCCATCCAGGCCGATTCCCTCAATAGCTATTCCGTCGAATCGCAGGGCGGGTACGGACGCGCGGATCTCTCGCTGGTTCCCAAGATCATCGGGATCGTGGACGCCGCGACGCCCATCGGTCAGCGTCCGGATATGACCGGTTTGGGAAGCCGCGCCATCTGGTGCGGTAAGTACGATCCGAACTGGGTCGTGCGGGTCGGCTATCCGAACCTCACCAACCAGATTCTTTACATCGACCTCGAGTCGAACCGCGTGCCGATCGCTGCCAGCACCGGCACGTACAGCGTCTCGATGAAGATGAACCTGTCGCTGGAGCAGAACTACGACTACGCGTA
>JANOOP010000090.1:0-2068 GCA_031421415.1 Candidatus Eiseniibacteriota bacterium | reverse complement strand
TGCGTTTTGCGTGGGTCGGCGACTTTGACGATGCCAGTACCTTCACGGACCTGTTCGTCTCTGGCGGCGCCCAGAATCTGCCGGGTTATGCGAATCGTCGCTACGATGATTTGCTGAAGCAGGCATCGGTGAGCATCGACGGTTCAGCACGGCAACAACTGATGACCGAGGCCGAACGAGTCCTGATTGAGGACTATCCTTTCGTGCCGCTCTACTTCTATGTGAACAAACACCTGGTCAGCGACCGGGTGCATGGCTTTGAGCCCAACGTACTGGATCGCCATCCGAGCCGCTTTCTGGTGCTGCGGGAGCCGTGACCGCCCGATCAGTCTTCCATCAGGAAACTGCACAGCTGTTCGCTGCGGCTGGGGTGCCGGAGCTTGCGAAGCGCCTTGGCCTCGCGCAGCGACTCGACGGTCGCGGAGTCCAGCGGGCTCTCGGCCGCCGCGTCCTCGATAAAATGAATGCACCACGTTTCGCCTTGACCGACGTATACGAAGCTTTCCGGCGCATGCTGCTGCGTGGAGAGGTGCCAACATCGATCAAGGAGCTTCTGGCGGAAAGCCGAGACGCCTGATCGGTGCGGACACCCGTGTCTGTAAGGCGGTGAACGCGATCCGGGCCCTGGAGGGAGAAGAATTTGAGGTGCGCTGACCGCCCGATCCGGGAGCCGATCGCCCATTACGGACCCTTCGTGATGAACACCCGGGAGGAGATCATCACCGCCATCGAGGACTACCAGTCCGGTAGGACGGGCAGCATCCGGGCCAAGCCTTCCGGGTGATGCTGGAATTCCTGCTTGGGTCAGCGGGCCGAAACTGGGCCAAAGCCGCTCCAACGTGCTATGAATGAATCTTTAGAGCGAGAACCATATGACGTTCGAGCACCACTTCCAGTGGAACGGCCGCTGCGGCCCTCTCGATCTCATCCTGTCTGAGCACACCTTTCAGCCGAGCACCGTGTCCATGTTGATGGCGGAGGCCTTGGAGATCAGGGACACTGACACGGTCATCGACGCTGGCTGCGGCTCGGGCGTCCTGTCGATCATAGCCGCCAAGCTGGGGGCCCGTCGGGTGGTCGGGATCGACGCGGTTGCCGACGTGATCGATGTGGCTTCGGAGAACGCCCGCAGGCATGGTGTCAGCCACGTCACCAGCTTCTATCAGGGAGACCTGTTCGCTCCGCTCGGCTCCGAATTCCGCGCCGACGTGATCATCGGTGACGTGTCTGGGATCCCCGACGAGCTGGCTGCGGTCTCCGGCTGGTTTCCCGGCGGAATCGGAGGAGGCCCCAGCGGGGCCGAACTTCCGATGAGGATGCTGGACGCGGCCCGCCGTTGGCTGGCCCCGGGGGGAAGGCTCTTCCTTCCTACCGGATCGCTCCAGGATGAATCCTCGATCCTGGAGAAAGCCCGCGATCTCTACGGTGACTTGGTCAAACTGGTGGAGCGCAACATTCCCTTCCCCAGCCAGCTCGCGAAGGCTCCCGAGGTGCTCCGCCTTATCCGGGAACACATCATCAGCCTCACCCCGAAAGGCTCCCGGTACCTGTGGACTGCCCGCGTGTGGGTGGCGGCAGGCAGCTGAGCCGCGCGCCGGGTCCCGACTCGTCCGGGCCATCCTGGTGGCCCGATGGTCGGATTTGACGACCACAGATTTTTCCGGCGCGGGCAGCGCAGTCAGCGCAGCGTCGTCGAAACGACGGCTTAGTCTTCCATCAGGAAGCTGCGCAGCTGCTCGCTGCGGCTGGGGTGCCGGAGCTTGCGGAGCGCCTTGGCTTCGATCTGCCGGATGCGCTCGCGCGTGACGTCGAACTGCTTGCCGACCTCCTCGAGCGTGTGGTCAGTGGTCAGGTCGATGCCGAAGCGCATGCGCAGCACCTTGGCCTCGCGCGGCGTCAGCTGCGACAGCACGCCGTGCACCGTCTCGCGCAGCGACTCGACGGTCGCGGAGTCGAGCGGGCTCTCGGCCGCGCCGTCTTCGATGAAATCGCCCAGGTGCGAATCCTCGTCGTCGCCGATCGGCGTCTCCATCGAGATCGGTTCCTTGGCGATCTTGAGCACCTTGCG
>JANOOP010000089.1:0-4021 GCA_031421415.1 Candidatus Eiseniibacteriota bacterium | reverse complement strand
CTACCAGGACCGCGCGGGGGGCTTCGCCTCCCCTCCTCCCCCCCATTGACACCTGCACAAATGTGCAGTAAACTCCAATTTGTCATCGGACCCCCCGCAGCGGACGAAGGAGTGACCCCCCGTGCGCGTCATCGCCCATCTCGACATGGACGCGTTCTTCGCGTCCGTCGAAGAGAAGCTGAATCCGCATCTCGCCGGAAAGCCCCTCGTCGTGGGGGGGGATCGGACACGGCGCGGCGTGGTCTCGGCCGCGAACTATCCGGCTCGCGTCTTCGGGATCCATGCGGGAATGCCGATCGCCACCGCGGTGCGCCTCTGCCCCGAGGCCACCTTTCTCGAAGGCGATCCCAGGAAGTACGTCCACGTCTCGCTCCAGGTCCTCGACTCGCTCAAGGAGTTCACGCCGATCATCGAGCCGTTCTCCATCGACGAGGCGTTTCTCGATCTCACGGAAGCTCCACGGTTGGTCGAGGCGTTGCGCGGGGGGAATGTCGATACGGGGGATCCCGCGGCCGTGTTGAACGCGGCCGGCGACCTGGCCCGCGCGATGCAGCGCACGGTCTGGCGGCGGGTGGGACTCACGGCGACCATCGGGATTGCGCCGAACAAGTACATCGCGAAGATGGGAAGCGGGCTCAAGAAACCAAGAGGGCTCACGGCGCTCACGCAGGAGATGTACCGCGAGATCTTCTGGCCACGACCGGTGCAGGAGCTGTGGGGAATCGGGGAGAAGACCGCCGAGTCGCTCGGAAAACTCGGCATCCGGACGGCGGGACAACTGGCGAAATTCCCGCGCGAGTTCCTGACCTACCACTTCGGCCTGAACGGCGATCGCATGCGGGACGCCGCCTGGGGCGAGGACGATTCGCCGGTAATTCCTTTCTACGAAGGCGTCCCGGTCAAGTCGATGGGACACGAGTTCACGCTGGAGAAGGATCTGGCGGACCGTTCGCGAATCGGGACTCATTTGCTGCGATTGTCGGATCAGGTGGGGCGGCGCATGAGGCAGGATGGCTACCTCGGGCGTGTCGTATCCGTGAAGTTTCGCGATCAGTCGTTCAAGATGACGATTCGCCAGCGCGCGCTCCCCGAACTGACCGACGACGAGACGCAGATCCACAAGGTGGCGAACGCGCTCTTCGACGAGAACTGGGATCGAAAGCCGATCCGACTGATCGGAGTTTCCATGTCAGCCCTGGTCTCGGGCGCGGGAAGACAGCGCGAGCTGTTCGATGCCGACCAGCACCGCCGGAAGATGACCGAGGCGGTCGACTCGCTGCGCGACAAGTTCGGAGACACCGTGATCGTGCGCGCCGGGGCGCTCCAGTGGGGCAACGATGAGTGAGGGCGGGACGAAGCGCCCCGAGCGCGTCCCGATTCTCATCGGCACCTCCGGCTATTCCTTCCCCGATTGGGTGGGGCCGTTCTACCCGCCGGGAATCGAGCGTTCCAAGATGCTCGATTTCTACGCGCGCGAGTTCCCGGTGGTCGAGGTGAACGCCACGTACTACCGCATTCCGCCTCCCGCGACGCTCCGCGCCATGGAGCGGAAGACGCCGCCGGGGTTCGAATTCGTGGTGAAGACGCATCACGACATGACGCACGAACGTTCGCTCGACCCGGCGCTCTACCAGGCGTTCGCGCGAGCGGTGGAACCGGTTCAAGAGGCGGGGAAGCTGCATGGCCTCCTCGCTCAGTTCCCGTACTCCTTTCACCGGACCCCGGAAAATGAGCGCTTCCTTGCCTCGCTCAAGCAGCGCGTTCCCGAGGTTCCGCTCTTCGTGGAGTTCCGCCATCGCTCGTGGGTTGAAGAGAGCGTTTGGGAGCTGCTCGAGTCGGAGGGAATCGGCTACGTGAGCGTCGACGAGCCCGACCTTCCGGGTCTGGTGCCGCCGATCGCGCGCGTCACCGGACCGGAGCGGATCGGCTATGTCCGCCTCCATGGCCGGAACAGGGCGAACTGGTGGAGGAATCCGGAGCGGGGCCGGTCCGATCGTGGAGCGGGCAGAGGCGCGAACGGTGGCGTGGGGGGCCAGGCGGCCGAGCCGGTGATGGCCGCGGAGTTCGGCCCTCTCTTCGCCGCCGTCGCGCCGCCCGTGCCCGGACCCTCCGGCGCCTCGAGCGACCGCTACGACTACCTCTACTCGGAGTCGGAACTGAACGAGTGGGTCGGGAAGATCCGCGAGATGTCCGCGAAGGCGAAGAAGACCTTCGTCTTCTTCAACAACTGCCACGTGGGACAGGCGGCGACGGGAGCGAAATTGATGCGTCGATTGCTCGAAGGGGAGGGACTCCTGTGATTCACGCCGCGCGGCTTCGCCCCCACGGTAGCCAGACTCTGTTCGAACGCCGCCGGAGCGCGGGCGCACCGCGGACGCTGGCCGAGTTCGAGGCGCTCCTGGCGGGCCTGCTGACGCGCGCGCGGGGGCGAAAGGACGTGCACGGCCTTGGTCAGACGAACGAGATCGCTCACCTGGAGCATCTCCCGGAGCGGGAGGCGGTCCACGCCGAACTCTCCGAGCCGCTCCCGGAGGCGCTTCAACGGCTGCTGGAAGCCCAGGAGATCGAGCGCCTCTACGTCCACCAGGCGCAAGCGATCGAGCACGCGCGGGCCGGCGAGCATGTCGCCGTGGCGACCGGCACGGCGTCGGGGAAATCGCTCGCCTACCACCTCCCGATCCTCGAGAGGCTCCTCCTCGACAAGGAGGCGGTCGCGCTCTACCTCTTCCCGACGAAGGCGCTGGCGCAGGATCAGCTCCGCGGCCTCGAACGATTCCGCGATCTCTCCCCGTCGTTGCGGCCGATTCTCCATGCCGGCACCTACGACGGCGACACGCCGACGAGCGCGCGCCGCCGATTGCGCGAGGAGGCGAATGCCATCCTCACGAATCCCGACATGCTCCACCAGGGAATCCTCCCCTATCACTCCCGCTGGGCGCGCGTCTTCTCGAACCTCCGCTACGTCGTGGTGGACGAGATGCACACCTATCGCGGCATCTTCGGATCGCACGTGGCGAACGTGCTGAGACGCTTGCGCCGGGTGGCGCGGCACTACGGGGCCGATCCGCAATTCCTGCTCTCTTCGGCCACCATCCGGAATCCGGGGGAGCAGGCGGCGCTCCTGGTGGGCGACGAGGTGCGCGTGGTGGATCAGGACGGCGCGCCGCGCGGGCCAAAGCTCTTCGCGTTCTGGAACCCGATGCCGCGCGGCGGCGACACGCCGGGCCGCGCCAGCGCCTCGGTGGAGGCGGAGCGGATTCTCGTCTCGCTCATGCGGCGCGACGTCCAGACCATCGCCTTCACCAAGTCGCGCATCGCAGCGGAGCTCATCTATCGCTACACGCGCGAGCGGCTGGCGAACGACCCCGACGGCCTGGCCGACCGGCTCTCGCCCTACCGCGGCGGTTACCTCCCCGAGGAGCGGCGAGCCATCGAACGGCGCCTCTTCGACGGAGAACTTCGCGGCGTGGTGGCGACTAACGCGCTGGAACTCGGAATTGACGTGGGGTCGCTCGACGCCGCGGTGCTGGTCGGCTTTCCCAACACCATCGCGAGCACCTGGCAGCAGGCGGGCCGCGCGGGGCGCTCGCAGGGGGCGTCGCTGGCGGTGGTGATCGCGTACGACGATCCGATCGACCAGTACCTGATGCGCCACCCCGAGTACTTCTTCGCGCAGTCGCCGGAAAGCGCGGTGCTCGACCCGGAGAACCCCTACGTCTTGGCTTCCCACCTCGCCTGCGCCGCGTACGAACTTCCGCTGGCGCCCGAGGACGAGGCGCTCTTCGGCGCCCGAGCCCCCCGGCTGGCGGCGCTCCTGGAGGAGGAGGGAACGCTCACCTCGCTCGACGGCCGCCGCTACTGGGCGCAACCCGATTATCCAGCGGGAAAGGTGAGCCTCCGGACGATCTCCGACGACACCTACTCGATCCTCGACGTGAAGCGGGAAAATGCCGTGATCGCCAACGTCGACGCGATCAGCGCGCTGGAACTCGTCTACCCCGAAGCGATCTACCTCCACGAG
>JANOOP010000088.1:0-7124 GCA_031421415.1 Candidatus Eiseniibacteriota bacterium | reverse complement strand
CTCGCTGACCTCGCCATCCGGGACGCCGCGGCGTTCACGCGACTGGCCGAGGTTGCCAAGCAGACGCACGCCGCGTAAGCGCCCCACGGCCCCGTGATCGAGCGGATCGACGCGCTCCGAGCCGAGGGGGAGCGAGCCTTTGCATCGGCCGGGAACGCCGCGGATCTGGAAACGGTCCGCGTGCGCTTCTTGGGCCGCAAGAGCGACCTCACCGCCCTCCTCCGCGGTCTGAAAGACCTGCCGCCCGCCGAGCGCTCCGCCGTCGGCGCGCGCGCCAACGAGGCGCGCCTCGCTCTGGAAGCGGCGCTGGCCGAGGCGGAGACGCGCCTCGGTGGGGCGGCCGCGCCGGTTCCGCGCCGCGACGTCACGCTTCCCGGCCGCCGGCCCCGCGTGGGGCATCGGCACCTGATTTCCTCGGTGCTGGAGGAGATCGAGACGATCTTCCACGGCCTCGGCTTCTCCATCGCCGAAGGGCCCGACGTCGAGAACGACTGGCACGCCTTCACCGCGCTCAACATGCCGCCGGGACATCCGGCGCGGGGGACGACCGACACCTTCTACGTCGCGCCCGACGTCTGCATGCGTCCCCAAACCTCCTCGGTGCAGATCCGCGTCATGGGCGCGCAGAAGCCGCCCGTGAGGATCATCTGTCCCGGCCGCGTCTACCGGAACGAAGCGGTCGACGCCACGCATCATTTCGAATTCCACCAGGTCGAAGGGCTTTACGTGGACGAAGACGTCAGCCTGGCCGACCTGAAGGGCATTCTCGATCGGTTCCTGAAGGAATTCTTCGGCCCCGACACGGTGATCCGCTTCGCGCCGTCGTACTACCCGTTCGTGGAGCCCGGCGCCTCGGTCGACATCCGCTGCTTTTTCTGCGGCGGGAAGGGGTGCGGCGTCTGCGGACCGCTTTCGGGCGGCTGGCTGGAAGTGCTCGGGGCCGGGATGGTCCACCCCAACGTTTTCAAGGCGGTCGGCTACGATCCGGAGCGCTGGATGGGCTACGCGTTCGGCGTCGGCGTGGAGCGGCTCATCATGCTCCGCCACGGCGTGCCCGACATCCGGATGCTCTTCCAAAACGACAGCCGTCTGCTGCGGCAGTTCTAGCCGCGGCGTGAACGCCATCACGGAGACCCTCGCGTGAAAGTGACCTGGAGCTGGCTCGGCGATTGGACGTCGCTTCCGGAATCTCCGGAGACGCTCGCCCACAGACTCGCCATGCTCGGATTCCCCGTGCAGTCGCTGGTGCGCGGCATCACGTTCGATCCAGGCATCGTGGTCGGGGAAATTCTGGAGGCGAATCCGCACCCGAACGCCGACCGGCTCCGCCTCTGCCGTGTGGACGTCGGCGCGGGGGAGCCGCTCCAGATCGTCTGCGGGGCGTCCAACGTCGCGGCGGGTCAGCGCGTCGCCGTGGCGCAGGTCGGCGCCTCGCTCCCCGACGGAATGAAGCTCCGCCGCGCGAAGATCCGCGGCGTCGAATCGATGGGGATGATCTGCTCGCAGCGGGAACTCGGACTGAGCGACGAGGCGGAGGGAATCTGGGTCCTTCCGGGCGCGCCCGCCATCGGCACGCCGCTGGCGGCGATCGCGGGAGGGGGCGAGACGATTCTCGACGTCGAGATCACCTCGAACCGAACCGACTGCCTCTCGGTGCGCGGAGTCGCTCGCGAGATCGCGGCGGCCGGCGGCGGTTCGCTCGCCGCGCCGAAGCCTCTGGCCGCGGCCGGCACGGATCCGCTTCCCGACGTGACGATCGAGAACCCCGCCGACTGCCCGCGCTACATGGCGCGCGTCGTCCGCGGCGTCACGATCGGCGCCTCGCCCGAGTGGCTCCGCCGCCGCCTGGAGGCGGCCGGCGTTCGCGCCATCAACAACGTGGTCGATGCCACCAACTACGTGCTGCGAGAATACGGACAGCCGATTCACGCCTTCGATGCGGCCAGGGTCGGCGGGAACGCCATTCGCGTTCGCCGCGCGCGTGACGGAGAGCGGCTGGTGCTCCTCGATGGAAAGGAGGTCGCCCTCGACTCGCGCATCCTGGTCATCGCCGACGCGGATCGGCCGATGGCGCTCGCGGGCGTGATGGGTGGCCTCGAGAGCGGCGTCACGGCCGCCACGCGCGACGTGATTCTCGAGAGCGCCCACTTCGACGCCGCGCTCACCAAGGCGTCGGCGCGGGTGCTGGGCGTCGACACCGACGCCGCCGACCGTTTCGCCCAGGGGATCGATCCGGTCGCGGTCGCCCTGGCGCTGGATGCGACCGCGCGGCTTCTCGCCGAGATCGCGGGAGGCGAGGTGACGCGAGACTTCGTCGATCTCTGGCCGGGACAGCGGGAGCCGGCGACGATCCGGCTCCGGCGCCGCAGAGCCGAGCGGCTTCTCGGCATGCCGGTCAGCATGGATGAGGCGACGCGGGCCCTCGCGGCGCTGGAAATCGCGGCCACGGCGCCCTGGGCGCGTGAAGGGGACGACGACGTCGCATCGTTCCGCGTGCCGCCGCATCGCTTCGATCTCGCCATCGAGGAGGACTTGGTCGAGGAGGTCGCGAGGATCCTCTCCTACGACGCCATTCCGCTCTCGGTCCGTTCCGGTCCGCTCCCGACCACCTCGATAAGACCCGAGGAAATCGCCGCAAGACGCATTCGCGACGTCGCTTGCGGGCTTGGATTCGATGAGGCCCTTTCGACCGTGCTCGTCGGAGCGATCCCCGCGGAGGTGCTCGATGGGGTGGCGGGCGAGGAGATCTGGGAGTTGCAGAACCCGATCAGCCGCGAGTTGAAGCATCTTCGCCCCTCGCTTCTCCCCGCGCTCGTGCGCGCGGCGGGGGAAAATCTGCGTCAGGGCGTGGGGGATCTTCGGTTGATCGAGGTGGGAAAAGTCTTTCGGGCCACGCCTGCGCCGATCGGGCGGGAGTGGCTCGAGGCGACGTTCGTGCTCGCGGGGCATCCGTTGCCGTGGGACGCGCCGGGCGCGGATCCCGATCGCTTCCTGGAAGCGAAGGGCGCGCTCGAAGCGATACTTCAGTCATTCGGAATTGACTCGTGGGAGACCCGCTCCTACCATGACTCCTGTTGGGCCGCCGGAACCGCCGCAGAATTCGTGGGTTCGGACGGCTCGCTTGGCATCGTAGGTGAAGTGGCGCCGAAGCTGGCGCAGCTCCTGGGGGTCGATCGCCCCGTCTGGGCGGCGACCGTTTCCGTATCCGCGCTGGCCAGGGCGGCTGCGGCGCCCAGGCGCTTCCGGGATATCCCCCGGTTTCCGGCTTCCAAGCGGGACCTGGCGGTGGTTGTCTCCCGGCACGAGGTGACACAGGAAGACCTTCTCCGGTCGATCCGGGAATCGGGCGGTCCGCTCCTCGCGCAGGCGCGGCTTTTCGACCTCTTCCGGATGGGCAAAGAGGAGGGTGCTCCGCGCAGCCTCGCGTTCGCGCTCGAGTTCCGGGCTCCGGATCGGACCCTGACCGACGCGGAAGTGGATGGGGCGGTCGCGACGATCGTGAAGACGCTGGATCAGCGCCTCGGGGCGACACTCCGGGGCGGGGGGCCGGCGAGAGCGAGCACGACGACATGATGGAAGAACTGAACCGGCTCGACGAGCGCGTGCGCGCCGTCGCCGAGTTGCTCCGTAATCTCCGCGAGGAGAAGAAGCGGCTCGAGTCGGAGAAGGAAGCGCTCCAGCTCCGCGTTCGGAAACTGGAGGAGGTCGCCGCGAAGGCGTCGGCCGACGAGTCGAAACCCCGCCTGCAGGCGTTAGAGGCGGAGCGGGCGACCCTGCTCGACGAGCGCCGCGTCATGGTGCGCCGTGTGGAGGAGATGCTCGCGAAACTGGACGTCCTGGAAAGGGCCGTTCAGGTCTAACGCCGCGCGGACCCGATCGGGCGAACCGATCGCGGGCCGCCGCCGGACGAACGAAACGAGGATCGCGATGAGCTCGGAACCGAAGATGCTCAGCGTCATGATTTTCGGAAGCGAGTACAAGATCAAGGGCGCCGACCCTGCTTACATCCAGGAGGTCGCCGCCTACGTGGACGCCAAGATGCGGGAGCTGGAGAGTCGGCTCGCCACCGGAACGCCCACAAAGATCGCGATCCTCACGTCGATGAACGTAGCCGACGAGCTGTTCCGCCAGCGTGAAGAGCTGGGGCGGCTCGAAGCGGAGCTCCGCGAGCGCGCCCAGCGCTTGGAGCGCGCGCTCGGCGAATGTCTCGGCGAAGTCTGACCCGCCCGGCGGCGCTCCCTCGCGATCGGAGTCCGATCAAAGCCGCTTCGTAACACATCGTTCACGATGGCAACCCTGCCATGCTCGTGCGGTACCAGGCAATTTTGAGCCACAAAGCCTCGACTGGGGGTCGGAACGACCAGCGTAGTGCGTACCCGCCTCGAGCGGGCGGCATGAACCGGGTCCTAGGACACCCACCTGGATGTTTCAGGTTCAAAAGTCTCGCACCCACGGCATTGGCGGGGCCTTTTTTTAGGGGGAGGACCGTCCGCCATGACGATTAGTCCCTGGATCATCGCGCTCCTCGGATTCGCCGGATTCGCCCTGGCCTTGTTCCTCGGCTGGGTGGGACACCGGAAGATCGGGGAAGGGAAGGTCTTCAACTCCGAGCAGCTGGCCGCGAAGATCGTTCGCGAAGCGGAGCGAGAGGCCGAAAATCTGAAGAAGAGCGCCGTCCTGGAAGCGAAGGACGAGTGGTTCCGCGAGAAGACCAAGCTCGACAAGGAAGTTCAGGCGCAGAAGCAGGAGATCCAGCGAAACGAGCGAACGCTCCAGGAGCTGGAGACGAACCTGAACCGCCGGGCCGAAGTCCTCGAGAAGAAAGAGCGGGACCAGAAGCGGCTGGAGCACGAGCTCGCGGTGAAGAGCGAATCGCTGGCCGAGCGCGACGTGGAACTGCAGCGCGTTCTCATCGAGCAGAACAGCCGGCTCCAGCGGATCAGCGGCATGACCGCCGACGAGGCGCGCCATCAGCTGATCGCCAACATGGAACACGAGGCGAAGGTGGAGGCGGCCAAGCGTCTCCAGGAGATCCGCGAGGACCTCCATCGGAACGCCGACAAGGAAGCCCGCGAAATCATCACGCTCGCCATCCAGCGGACGGCCGCCGACCATTCGGCCGAGTCGACCGTGGCGGTGGTCCATCTCCCCAGCGACGAGATGAAGGGCCGCATCATCGGCCGCGAAGGGCGAAACATCCGCGCCTTCGAGACCGCCACCGGCATCGACGTCATCATCGACGATACGCCCGAGGCGGTCATCCTCTCGGGCTTCGATCCGATCCGTCGCGAGGTCGCGAAACGCTCCCTGCAGCGCCTGGTGACCGACGGTCGCATTCACCCTGCGCGGATCGAGGAAATCGTCGCCAAGGTCCAGAAGGAGGTCGAGACGCAGATCGTCGAGCTCGGCGAGGCGGCGATTCTCGAGGTCGGCGTCCACGGCATGCACCCGGAGATCGTGAAGCTCCTGGGGCGCCTCCAGTACCGGACCTCCTACGGCCAGAACATCCTCCAGCATTCGAAGGAAGTCGCCTGGATCTGCGGCGTCATGGCGGGGCAGCTCGGCTTCGACATCCAGCTCGCGAAGCGCGCGGGACTCCTGCACGACCTCGGCAAGGCGATGACGCACGAGGTGGAGGGAGCGCACGCGATGATCTCGATGGAGATGGCGCAGAAGTACGGAGAGTCAGACGTCGTCGTGAAAGCGGTCGGATACCATCACCACGACCCGACGGCGGAGAATCTCTACGCCGTCCTCGTGATGGCGGCCGACGCCATTTCGGGCGCCCGGCCGGGCGCGCGGCGCGAGAGCATCGAGAACTACGTCAAGCGACTGGAAGCACTCGAGAAGATCGCCAATTCGTTCCCCGGCGTGGAACGCTCCTTCGCCATTCAAGCGGGACGCGAAGTCCGCATCATGGTGGAGCCGAAGGTGGTCGACGACGCGCGCGCGTATCAGCTGGCGAACGACGTGGCGCGGCGCGTGGAGCGGGAGCTCCAGTATCCGGGACAGATCAAGGTCGTCGTGATCCGCGAGACGCGCGCCATGGACTACGCGAAGTAGGCGCGGCGTGAACATCCTCTTCATCGCCGACATCTTCGGGGCGCCCGGGCGGCGTGCCGTGCGGGACCTGGTGCCCGAGCTCGTCACCTCGATGGGGATCGACTTCGTCGTCGCCAACGTCGAGAACGCGGCCGCGGGCTTCGGCGTCACGAAGGAGATCATCGAGGAGATGAAGAGCCTCGGGGTCGAGGCGATGACGAGCGGGAACCACATCTGGGACCGGCGGGAGGCGCTTCCGCTCCTCGACCAGGAACCGCTTCTGCTCCGCCCGCACAACTATCCGCCGGGCGTTCCCGGCCGCGGCGTCCACGTCTTCACGACGAAGGCCGGCGTCTCGATCGGGATCGTGAATCTCATGGGCCGCGTCTTCATGCGCGAACTGGATTGTCCCTTCCGAGCGGCGGATCGCGAGGTGGCGGCGCTACGGGAGAAGACGCCGATCATCGTCGTCGACTTCCACGCGGAGGCGACGGCGGAGAAGATCGGACTGGCGCACTACCTGGACGGCCGCGTCTCGGCGGTGCTCGGGACGCACACGCATGTGCAGACCGCGGACGAGCGGATCCTCCCGGGCGGCACCGGTTTCCTGACCGACGCGGGAATGACGGGTCCGCACGACTCGATCATCGGCGTGAAGAAGGAACAGGCGATCCAGAAGTTCCTGAACCTCCTGCCGGTGCGCTTCGAGCCCGCGGTGGGCGAGACGAAGCTTCAGGGGGTCCACCTGGAACTCGACGAGACGACCGGGCGCTGCCGCCACAAAGAGCGGGTATACATCCCGCGCGATGTGGTGGCTTCGATCCCATCGGTGACCGTGCGTGAGCGCGGCTTCATATCGTGCGTTTCCGGCATACACCAAGAATACCGCGCCGGGGCTACTGCACCGTTCGTACCCTCGCGCAGCGATCTGGCGAAAGGGCGCGAGACGGACGCGGTGAACCGCTGCCAGTCCGTATGAGCGACGTCGGCTTTGACGGCATCAAGAGCAGCTAACCGGGCAGCAAGCGTCCCGGCAGCGAGAAGATCGTCACTGTCGAGATACTGGATGAACTGTCCGGTCG
>JANOOP010000087.1:0-5453 GCA_031421415.1 Candidatus Eiseniibacteriota bacterium | reverse complement strand
CGTGGGAGGCGCGCTGGAGCGCGGAACTCGGCCGCACTCACCTGACCCAGGCATTCGCCGCATCCAGTCCCTCCGAGGCCTGGCAGCGTTTGGGCGGCGCGCGTGGCGCCTACGAGCGCGCGGTTCGGAGCGCTCCCGAACAGCCGGAGTACCGGGCGTTCCTGGCGCGCGTCCTGGCGGAGCAAGCGGCGTATCCCGATCGCACCGGCGGCGTCTCGACGCGCGACGCCGCGACGGCCCTGGCCGCGGCGATGGACGCCGATCCGCACGGCGCCAACGTCCTCGTCTTGGCCACCCAGGGTTACCTCCGCCTCGGGCTCCTCGACGACGCTCACCACGCCGCCCACCGCGCGGCCTGGCTCTATCCCGATTTCGCCGTTCCGATGCTCGACATCGGATCGATCGCGCTGGAGGAGGGGCGCTATCAGGCCGCGGTCGACACACTCTATCTATCGCTGGGACGGAGCTTCCGCGACGCTTCATGGATGGAGGCGACGGCGAGGGGAAATCTCGCCTACGCCTACCTGCAGCTGGGGCGCTACCCCTACGCGCGCGACGAGGCCATGCGTGCGCTGCTGCTCGACCCGAAGCTCGAGGTGGCGCTCCGGACGCGCGAAGAGGCGGAGCGAGTGCTCGCCTCGCAGTGAGTCACCGCGCCGCCGTCGCGCGGGCGCGCTGCCATCTCTCCACGACCGCCAAATCCTTGTCGCCCCTCCCGGAGAGATTCACCACCACGAGCGGGTCCTTCCCCAGGGCTCCACGTTTCCCCTCCCTCAAGACCCAGGCGAGCGCGTGGGCCGATTCGAGCGCGGGGAGAATCCCCTCGCAACGGCCGAGCGTGAGAAACGCCTCCACCGCCTCGTCGTCGGTCGCGGCGTCGTAGCGCGCGCGTCCCGAGGCGGCGAGCGCCGCGTGCTCGGGACCGACGGCCGGATAGTCGAGGCCCGCCGAGATCGAGTGGGTCTCGCGCACCTGCCCCGCATCGTCCTGCAGCACCAGCGTCCGCGTTCCGTGAAGGACGCCCGGGGCGGGCTCGGCGAAGCGAGCCGCGTGTCGTCCGGTCGCGATTCCCTCTCCGCCCGCCTCCACGCCGACCAGCGCGACCGCGGCGTCGTCCAGGAAGGCGCGGAAGATCCCGATGGCGTTGCTTCCGCCGCCGACGCAGGCGACGACGAAATCGGGGAGCGCCGACTCGTGTGCCTGGACCTGCGCGCGCGCCTCCCGTCCGATCGGGGCGTGAAAGTCGCGGACCATCGTCGGATAGGGATGCGGTCCCAGGACCGACCCGAGGAGGTAGTGCGTCGTCCGGACCGAAGCCGACCAGTCGCGCATCGCTTCGTTGATGGCGTCCTTCAGCGTGCGGCTTCCCGAGTCGACGGCGATGACTTCCGCTCCGAGAAGACGCATCCGCTCCACGTTCGGATGCTGCCGCTCCATGTCCACGGCGCCCATGTAGACGGCGCAGGTGAGTCCGTAGCGCGCGGCGGCGGTCGCGGTGGCGACTCCGTGCTGTCCCGCGCCGGTCTCGGCGATGAGGCGCGTCTTTCCAAGCCTTCGCGCGAGGAGCGCCTGCCCGATCGCGTTGTTGATCTTGTGGGCGCCCGTGTGAAGGAGATCCTCGCGCTTGAGGTAGAGGCGGCGAATCCCCGCCTCCGCGGCGAACCGTGGGGCCGCGAGGAGCGGCGTGGGCCGGCCCGCGAAGTCGCGGAGCTCTCGATCGAGCAACTCGGTGAACGCGGGATCGCGCCGCGCCGCTTCGTACGCCTCGGCCAGTTCGCGCACCGGCTCGTGGAGCGTCTCCGGCACGTAGGCGCCGCCGTAGGCGCCGCCGGGACCGAATCGGCCTGGAATCGAAGGGACCGGCACCGCGCCCTCGCTCACGATCGCTTCGGCCGGTCGCGATCCGCCTGGCGGACCTGCTCGATGAAGGCGTGGACCTTCGCCGGATCCTTTTGTCCGGAACGTCCCGATGCGACCTGGAGTCCGGTGGAAACGTCGACACCGTACGGGCGCACGTCTCGAACGAGCGCTCCGACGTTCTCGGCCGTCAGCCCGCCGGCGACGAAGAGCCGCAAGCCGTCGCGGACCGCAATCTGCGCCCACTCCGAATCGGCGCGCTTCCCCGTTCCTCCGGGAAGGGCCGCATCGTAGGCGTCGAGGAGGTACGTTCGAAGCGGGACCATCGGGAGTGTCGATGGCTCCGGCAGCGCGGCGCCGCGAAGGACATGCCAGACATCCGCGAGCGGCCACGGGACCCGGTCGAGCCAGCCCTCCACCTGCACCGCGCGAAGTCCGAGGGCTTCGGCGATCGGCGCCACCTGTTCGGGGCGCTCGTCGCGGAAGACTCCCACCAGATCGGCGCCCGGCACCGCCGTCCGGATGTCGAGGGCCTGTTCGAGCGAGACCCGCCTCGGGCTTTCGGCGAAGACGAGCCCGAGATAGTCGGCCCCCGCCGACAGGCAGGCGACGGCGTCTTCCGGCGATGTGATTCCGCAGATTTTGATCCTGGTCTTCATCGTTCTCGCTCCGAGGGTCCGAAGAGCGCCGCGAATCCAGCGCGGACGTCGTCCTGGCGAAGGAGGCTCTCGCCGATGAGCACCGCGTCGGCGCCGAGCGACTCCAGCCGCTCGATCTCGGCCCGCGTCCTGTACCCGCTCTCCGCCACACGGACGCGCTCCGAGGGGATCCTCGCCAGGAGCGCCTCCGCGTGGCCGCGCCGCACCTCGAGCGTCCGGAGGTCGCGGTTGTTGACGCCGATGGCTCCGGGAACCGAGAGCGCGCGCTCCAGCTCCTCCACCTCGTGGATCTCCACCAGCGGGTCGAGTCCGATGCCGATGCAGAGTTCCGCGTAGTCGCGGAGCTGCCGCTGGTCGAGGAGCCCCACGATCAGGAGCGCGGCGTCGGCTCCGCGCGCCCGGGCTTCGTAGAGCTGTCGCTCGTCCACGACGAAGTCTTTGAGGAGGAGCGGCAGCGAGACGCGATCCCGCACGCGCGCCAGGTCGTCGATGCTCCCGCGAAACCGGTTCGGCTCGGTCAGCACCGAGATGGCCGCGGCGCCCGCTTCCTCGTAGCGCGCGGCGATGCCGGCGGGATCGTAGTCGGCGCGAATCGTTCCGGCGCTGGGCGAGGCCTTCTTCACCTCGGCGATGGCGCGAAGCGGTTCCCCGGCGGGTCTCCGAAGCGCGTCGAGGAACGGGCGCCGCTCGCCCTTACGCGCCTCCGCCTCGGCGCGAAGCGTGGCGAGCGGGATCCGGCGGGCGTCGTCGCGCACGCGCTCCAGTCGCTCCCTGCCGATGACCGCGAGAAAATCGCCGCTCACGCCGCAGGCTCCCCGGCCGCGTGCCGGCGCGTGGCGGCGATGAAGGCGTCGAGCGTGCGGCCCGCGCTTCCCTCGTCGAGGGTCCGCGCCGCGAGGCGCGCCCCCTCCGAGAGATCGGCGGCCCGCTCCGCCACCCAGAGGGCGGCGGCGGCATTCAGGACGACCGCGTCCCGGGCCGCGCCGCGCTCGCCCGCAAAGACCCGGCGCACGATTCCGGCGTTCTCCACGGCGTCTCCACCCCGGAGGGCCGATACCGGCGCGTTCTTCAGTCCGAGCGCCCGCGCCTCCACCGGGAACGGGCGCGGGGTTTTCCCCGTCTCGACGAGAATGGCGACGTTTTCCCCCTCGAGGGAGAGCTCGTCGACGCCTCCCCCGCCATGAACCACGAGCGCGCGCCGCGTGCCGAGTTCCAGGAGCACGCGCGCCACCGGCTCGACCCGATCGAGATCGGAAACGCCGAGCAGCTGATGGGTCGCCCGCGCGGGATTCGCCAGGGGGCCGAGCCAGTTGAAGAGGGTGCGGATCCCGAGTGCCTTCCGCACCGGGGCCACGCGGCCCACCGCCGGATGGAAGCGGCGTGCATAGAGGAAGCAGAAGCCGATTTCCTTAAGGATGGCGCCGCAGGCCTCGGGGCCGAGGTCGACCACCGCGCCGAGCGATTCCAGGACATCGGCGCTCCCGCAGCGGCTCGAGACGGAGCGGTTGCCGTGCTTCGCCACCGGGGCGCCGGCGGCGGCGGCGACGAAGGCGACGGCGGTCGAGACGTTGAAACTGCTGCTCCCGTCGCCGCCGGTGCCGCAGGTGTCGAGTAGCGGCGCGATTCCGGGATCGAACGGGATCGCCTCCGCTCGGAGCGCTTCGGCGCCGCCGAGGAGTTCCGATTCGGCCTCTCCGCGCGCGGCGAGCGTGGCCAGGAAGGCGCCGATGACCGCCGGCTCTTCCTCGCCGCGGACCATGGCCCGGACGGCGGCCGCCGCCTCCTCGCGGGCCAGCCGGTCGCCCCGGATCAGGCGAGGCAGGAATTCCGCGATCACGACGGGATGGAGCGGCGGGGCGCCTCCGCGACGGAGAGTCCGGGCACGAGGCGGAGGAAATTCCGGAGCAAATCCTTCCCCTGCGGCGTGAGGATCGACTCGGGGTGGAACTGGACGCCCCACGTTTCGTGGTCGCGATGGCGGAGCGCCATGATCTCGTTCTCGGGAGTCCACGCCACGACCTGGAGCGTTTCGGGGAGTCCCTCGCGCGCAACGACCAGCGAATGGTAGCGGGTCGCCTGGAACGGATTGTCGATGTCGAGGAAGATGCCGCGCCCCGTGTGAATCACCGCCGAGGTCTTGCCGTGCACCAGGCGTTCCGCCCGGACCACCTGCCCGCCGAAGACCTCCCCGATGCACTGGTGGCCGAGGCAGACGCCCAGGATCGGCGCCCGGCCCGCGAAGCGCTCCACGACCGCGCTGGAGATCCCGGCGTCGTGGGGACGCCCCGGTCCGGGGGAGATGACGATCGCGGATGGATTCATCGCCTCCACGTCGTTCAGGGTGATCTCGTCGTTTCTCACGACCTTCGGCACCTCGGCCAGTTCGCCCAGGTACTGGACCAGATTCCAGGTGAAGGAATCGTAGTTGTCGATCATCAGAATCACGCGTCGAACCCCCGCTGCGCCAGCCGAACGGCTTCCTCGACGGCGCGCCCCTTGTTGCGCGTTTCCTGCCATTCCGCCTCGGGGTCGGAGTCGGCGACAATGCCCGCCCCGACGCCGAGATGGATGCGGCCCCCTTCGAGTGTGGCCGTCCGGATGGTGATGCAGAAATCGGCGTTCCCGTGAAAATCGAAGTACCCCATCGCGCCGGCGTACGCACCGCGCCGCGCCGGCTCCAGCGACTCGATGATCTCCATGGCGCGCTTCTTCGGCGCACCGGTCACCGTTCCAGCCGGGAAGCAGGCGCGCAGGACGTCGAAGGGGCCGAGCCCCTCGCGCAGCTCCGCCTCGACGTGGCTCACCAGGTGCATCACGTGCGAGTAGCGCTCCACGTGGATCAGCTCGGTCACGTGCACGGAGCCGATTCGCGCGATCTTTCCGAGATCGTTTCGCCCCAGGTCGACCAGCATGACGTGCTCGGCGCGGTCCTTCTCG
>JANOOP010000086.1:0-9907 GCA_031421415.1 Candidatus Eiseniibacteriota bacterium | reverse complement strand
AGAGGCCGTTGCCGAGAAGAAGCTTACCGGCACGGTCCCGACGCTCGAGGAGATCACCGCCTGGTTCGCGAATCCGAAGCCGGCAGCCGCGCCGAAGCCGGAAGCAGTGCAGGCGTGAAGTAGCAGAAAAGCGTCTCCTGCTTCAATTTCGGCCACGATCGAAAGGTTGTGGCCGATTTCTATATCCCGGCTACTGAACCCAGGCGAGCGTCACGCCGAACACGACGGGCACCGACGTGGCGGCCGATCCCTACGTCTTCCCCTCCGCGTGATGCTTGATCACGCGCGCTTCGGCCACGAAAATCGCTTCCTCCGCGATGTTGGTGGCGAGATCGCCCACCCGCTCCAGATTCCGGCTGATGAGGAGGTATTCCAGCGCCGCGAGGACGCATTCGGGGTCCTTCAGCATCTTGGCCGAGAGGGAGCCGAAGATGTGCGTCTTGTCGGCGTCGATGTCGGAATCGCCCTCGCAGACTCGCCGCGCCATGGCGGGATCGCCGCGAAGCCACGCCGAGACCGCGTCCTTCAACGCTCCCCGGGAGCGCTCGCCCATGCGCGTCAGGTCGTCCGGCGCCGGCATGACCGCGAGCCGGCTCAGCTTCAGCGCCCCCTGCGCGATGTTCACGGCGTGGTCGCCGACCCGCTCCAGATCGTTCGAGAGCCGGATCGACGCGACCAGGAAACGCAGGTCTCTCGCCACCGGCTGCTGGAGGCCGAGGAACCGGAGACAGTTCGCCTCCACCTCGATCTCGATCTCGTCGATGGACGGATCGTCCGCGAAAACTTCTTCCGCCAGGCGGGGATTTCGCGTGCGGACCGCCTCCATCGCCTTCGTGATGGCCGTCTCCGCGCGCCCGGCCATCTCGCCCAAGCGTTCCCGCAGCGATTCCAAGTCTTGATGAAAGTGCCGTTCCATTATCCGAACCGTCCCGTGATGTAGTCCTCGGTCAGCCGCTCGCTCGGCTTGGTGAAGAGCGACTGGGTCGGCCCCTCCTCCACCAGTTTTCCCATGAGCATGAACGCCGTGCGATCGGAGATGCGCGCCGCTTGCTGCATGTTATGCGTCACGATCGCCACCGTCACCGTCTGCTTGATGTCGAGCACCAGTTCCTCGATCTTCGCCGTCGCCGTCGGATCGAGCGCCGAGGCTGGCTCGTCGAGCAGCAGGACCTCGGGCTCCACGGCCAGCGCGCGCGCGATGCAGAGCCGCTGCTGCTGTCCCCCCGACAGGCCGAGGGCGGTGCGCCCCAGGCGGTCCTTCACCTCCGACCAGAGCGCCGCGCGCCGGAGCGCCGATTCCACGGCTCCCTCCAGCAGCGACTTCTTCCGCACGCCCTGAAGGCGCGGTCCATACGCCACGTTGTCGAAAATCGACATGGGGAACGGGTTCGCGCGCTGGAAGACCATGCCGACGCGCCGTCGCAATTCCACCAAGTCGATCCCCGCGCCCAGGACGTTCGAGTCCGCGAAGCGGATGACCCCGTCGTAGCGGATCGGCGGATAGAGATCGTTCATCCGGTTGAAGCAGCGGAGGAGCGACGACTTTCCGCAACCCGAGGGGCCGATGATCGCGGTGATCCGATGACGGGGAATGGCGAGCGTCACGCCGAAGAGCGCCTGGTGCGACCCGTACCAGAGGGAGAGCCGCTCGGCTTCGAGCGCCGCGGGGGCGGCGGGCTCGGCGGCCGCCAGGGGGCTAATCGCCATCGCCGGCTCCGGAGGTGAAGAAATCGTTTCGATCACGCGACCCATCCTTTCCTGACCTGCATGACGATACAGGGGGAGGGCGGAGGATCACCATTTCTCGATTGTAACGATTCGGTAACGAACCGGCGTCCCGATCCCGCGTCTCTGGCCGATCACGCGCGGGGACCCGAGCGGGGGAGTTCCAGCCAGAAGGCGCTCCCCTCGTCCACCTTGCTCTCCACGCCCACCGTCCCGCCGTGCAATTGCACCGCGTGCTTCACGATGGAGAGGCCGAGCCCCGTCCCGCCGAGCGCGCGGGAGCGGCCCTGATCGCCACGATAGAAGCGCTCGAAGAGTCGGGGCAGGTGCTCGGGTGGAATGCCGCGCCCGGAGTCGGCCACGGTCACGCGGACGTGTGCCGGCCCCGGCTCCAACCGCACGCGCACCCATCCCGACTCTGTGTATTTGATGGCGTTGTCCATGAGGTTTCGAAGCGCCAGCTCCAGCCGCGTCCGATCGCAGCGGACGAACGTCCCCGGCGCCGCCTCCACCTCGAACTTCAACCCGCGGCGCGCGGCCAGATCTTCCAGCGTCTCGGCCAGCTCGCGAATCACGACGCCCAGGTCCCAATCTTTGAGTTCGAGTTCCGCGTCGGGACGCTCCAGGTCGGCCAGGGAGAGGAGGTCGTCCACCATCGCCTCCAGGCGAACGGCCTGAGCGCGGATCGTCTCCACGAACTTGGCGCGATGTTCCTCGTCCTCCAGTCCTCCGTGAAGCAGCGTCTCGGTGTAGCCGAGGATCGATGTCAGCGGAGTCTTCAGCTCGTGCGACGCGTTCGCCACGAACTCGCGGCGAATCTCGGCCGCGCGCCGCTCGGGAGCCAGATCCTCCACGGTCAGCAACCACGCTTCGGGCGCGTCGCCCGGGCCGACCGGCGCCACGCTCAGTTCCACCTCGCGCGGCACGGAGACGTAGAGCGGCACTTCGCGCGTCACCGCGCGCCCCGCGCGCCGGGCTTCCTCCACCACGTCCAGCAGCACCGGCTGCCGCGCCTCGGAAAGGTGCGCCCCCGGTGGCGGCGCCTCCACTTCCACCGCCTCCCAGAATCTCGAATTCGCGTGCCGCACGGTGAGATCGGGGGCCACGAGCGCCACGCCCTGCGGGAGGTAGTTGAGCGCGGCGGCGCTCTCGTCCCGTCCGCGCTCCAGCGCACGGCGCTCGCTCACGGTCCGATCGGCGATCTCGTTCAGCGAGCGCGCCAGCCCCGCCAGATCGTCATGCGCATCGATCGTGGCGCGCACGGTGAAGTCCCCCTGGGCCAACCGATCCGCCACCCGTTCCACCGCGTCGAGCCTCCGCGCCAGGGCCGCGATCACGACGTACATGGCGATGGCGGTGGCGACGACGCCGAATCCGAGGAGAAGCCAGACGCGGGAGAGCGAGCCGGGTGCGTGCGTGAACCAGAGACCCGCCAGCACGGCGATCGCGAGGAGCGTCGCGAGAAGGGAGAAGTAGAGACGTCGGGAGGTCGGCCCCATCGGGGAAAGATACCACTCGCGGCGGGGCGGCCGCTCGCTACTTGACGGGGACTTCGGCCGAATACCCCACGCCGGTCACGGTGCGGATGAGCGCGGCGTCCTTCTCCAGCTTGGCGCGCAGGCGGCGCACGTGAACATCCACCGTCCGCGTCTCGCCGAAGTAGCCCAGCCCCCAGACCTTGTCGAGGAGTTGCTCTCGCGAGAAGACTTTTCCGGGGCGCTGAAGGAGATATTCGAGGAGCCGGTACTCCGTCGGCGTGAGATGGATTTCCCGCTGACGCAGGAACACCTGATGCCGTTCGCGGTCGAAGCGGAACGGTCCGACCGCCTCGGGTCCCGACGGTTCGTCGGGGCGCGTGCGTCGCAAAATGGCGCCGACGCGGGCGAGGAGTTCCTTGGGTGAGAACGGCTTCGTCAGATAATCGTCGGCGCCCCGCTCAAAGCCGATCAGCTTGTCCATCTCGGTGCCCCGCGCCGTGAGGAGAAGGACCGGGAGCGACTTCGTGCGCGGCTCGCTCCGGATCGCTTCCAGGACTTCGATCCCGCTCCGCTTGGGCAGGAGGAGGTCGAGGATCACGAGGTCGGGGGGCGACTGGTAGATCCGCTCCAGGGCGGCCTCGCCGTCCGAGGCGTCGAGCACCTTATAGCCTTCGCGGGAGAGGTTGTAGCGGACGAGTTCGAGGATGTCGGGCTCGTCGTCCACGACGAGAATGGTAGAGCGAGCCGTCTTCGACATGTCCCGAAGTGTACCACGCATCGTTTGCATGCCAGGAGGGTACCCGGCGGCCCGTTACCGTCTCGCGGCGCCCCCGTGTCGACCGCGTTACGACAGGGGCCGGCGCGGGGCGCGCCACACGGGGATGCCCCCATTTGTAAACGCTCCATTGACTTCCCCTTCGGGCTCCAGTAGCCTTTTCCGTCTCGATTGACTTTCGACAAGGTCTCCGGCCTCCGGGACCGACAGGAGCAGCCGTGACGAAAAGCGATCAGCGAAAATTCATGTTCACCCTGGGCGGCGTGGCCCTTTGTCTCTACACGCTCTGGCCTACGTTCCAGTTCTATGCCCTGTCGCCCGCCAAGCGCCAGGAAGTGCTCCAGGCGCGCCCGGCCTCCGCCACCAATGAAGAGGATCGCCAGCGGCTGGAGAAGATGGCCGAACTCCGCGACAAGGCGATCAAGCTCGGTCTCGACCTCCAGGGCGGGATGTACCTCCTCCTTGAAGTCGACAAGTCGAAACTCGGCCCGGCCGAGGCGAAGAACGCCGTCGACCAGGCGATGCAGATCATCCGCAACCGAATCGACCAGTTCGGCGTGGCGGAGCCCTCCATCCAGAAGCAGGGCGACAACCGCATCCTGATCCAGCTCCCCGGCCTCCTCGATCAAGGGCGCGCCAAGGAGCTGATCGGGCAGACGGCACTCCTCGATTTCAAGATCGTGAAGAGCGACGAGGAGCACCGCGCCATTCTCGACCGTCTCGACAAGTACTTCGCGCTCCGGATGGCGCCCCCCGCGGGCGGCACGGCCCTCGCCGACTCGCTGGCGCGTCCGCTCTCGTCGCGTTTCCTCGTGGCCGCCCAGGCGGGTGAGTCGTTCATCCTGACGGAGAACGTGGCCGCGGTGGAAGCGATGATTGCGCAGGTCAGCGGCGATTCTGCCTTCGTTCTCGACGCCTCCCTCGCCTGGGAGGCCCACGAGACCGAGCGGGAGGGCCGCACCGGCCGCGTGTTCTACATCCTGACGAAGGCCCCCCTCATGCAGGGGAAGGAAGTCCAGAGCGCCCAGATGCGCCTCGACCTCGACCAGGAGCGGCCCGGTGCGCCGGGCGTCTCCTTCACGCTCACCAGCCGCGGCGGCGCGACGTTCGCCGACATCACGGGCGCCAACGTGGGACGCCGCCTCGCCATCGTGCTCGACAATCGCGTCCAGTCGGCGCCAAATATCAACGAGCGGATCCCGCGCGGACAGGGCTCGATCACCGGGAGCTTCACGGAGGAGGAGGCGCAGAACCTCGCCATCGTCCTCCGCTCGGGCGCCCTGCCGGCCCCCGTCACCGTCGTCGAGGAGCGGACCGTCGGCCCGTCGCTGGGTCAGGAATCGATCCAGCAGGGTCTCCTGGCGGGCGGAATCGGAGCGGCGGCGGTGGTCCTCTTCATGGTCATCTACTACCGGCTTTCGGGCGTCGTCGCGGTGATGGCGCTGCTCCTGAACGTCCTGGGCCTTCTCGCCTGCATGGCCGGTTTCCACGCCACGCTGACGCTCCCGGGCATCGCCGGCATCGTCCTCACGATCGGCATGGCCGTCGACGCGAACGTTCTCGTGTTCGAGCGCATCCGCGAGGAACTCCGGAACAAGAAAACGGTCCTGGCCGCCATCGAGGCCGGGTACACGCGGGCCTATCGCACGATCGTGGACGCCAACGTCACGACCCTGCTCTCCGCTCTGGCGCTCATGTGGTTCGGAACGGGCCCCATTCGCGGGTTCGCCGTCACGCTCTCGCTCGGCTTGATCATCAACATGATCACGGCCGTCGGCGTTTCCAAGATGATCTTCGACGCGTGGTCGCTGCGTCGGAAGGTCAACAGCATCAGCATCTAAGGGAGGCGCGGTGCTCCAGATCCTCCACAACATCAACGTCGATTGGATGGGGAAGCGCGCCATCGCGTACACCATTTCGGGCGCGTGCGTTCTCATCTCGGTTCTCTCGCTCATTCTCAACGGCGGGCCGCGCTACGGCGTCGACTTCACCGGCGGCACGCTGGTGGAGGTCTCGGTGACCCCGGCGCCATCGGTGGACGACGTCCGCAAGGCGATCGAAACGGCCGGCATCGAAGGCGCCGAGATCCAGCACCTCGAAAAGGCCGAGTACTTCCTGATCCGGATGGGTGTCGGTCAGGGGGGTAAGGACCCCGCTCCGGCGGTTCGCGCCGCGCTCGAGAAGGCGCATGACGGCTCCACGGTCGATATTCGCCGCGTCGAGAGCGTCGGCCCGCGCGTCGGCGGGGAGCTCCGCGGCGCCGCGATCAAGGCGGTCTTCCTGGCGCTCGGCCTCATCTTGGTCTACGTGGCCATCCGCTACGATTGGCGCTATTCGTTTGGCGCCGTGATAGCGCTCTTCCACGACGTCTTCATTGCGCTCGGCGCGGTGTCGCTCACGAACCGGGAGCTGACCCTCACGGTCGTGGCGGCGCTTCTCACGATCGCCGGGTTCTCCATCAACGACACGATCGTCGTCTTCGATCGAATCCGCGAGCGGAAGCAGGCGCTCCGTAAGGAGTCGCCCGAAAAGGTCATGAACATCGCCGTGAACGAGACACTGAGCCGGACGGTCATCACGGGGTTCACCGTGACGCTCACCGTCCTCTCGCTCTTCCTCTTCGGCGGCGACGTGATCCACGACTTCTCGTTCACGTTGCTCGTCGGCATCATCTTCGGAACCTACTCCTCGGTTTACGTCGCGAGCGCCCTCGCCCTCGACACCCAGCTCTGGCTGGAGCGTCGGGGCAAGAAGAAGTAGCCGCCGCGCAGCCGTCGATCCCCGCGCGGCAGGGGAGGGGATGATGCTTCTTCGCCTCCAGCGCTTCCGTGGCCTCCAGGCACGCGGCTATGCGGCCGCGCTGCTCGTGGCCGCCGCCGTTCTCCTCCCCACCTCGCCCGTGGCGCGCGCGGCGAGCGCCGCGACCGACCCCGGTTCTCCAGAACCGGTCATCTCCGCGCCCCAGCCGACTCCCGTTCAACTTCTCGCCGCGGTCGAGCGCGCCTGGATCGGCGCCGACGCCAACGGGCTCGCCTCGCTCTGCGACAGCACGGTCGTGCGCGTCGCGCTGAAGCCGGGCTCCCCTCCCGCCACCGCGCCGACGCTGAACGCGGTCGCGTTTCTCATCCACGATCAGCTCCGGCTCGTCGTCTCGCGCCGCTTTCAGGTGATCCGCGTCGAGGTGAACGCGAAGAAGCGGACCGCCCGGGCTAAGGCGCGCTGGATCGGCGAGTGGGGCGGCGCGCGGGGCGTTCGAGACGTCGAGGTGCTCCTCCACGCGCGGGCCCTGGGTGACTCGGGCTGGCTGTTGACCGAGATCCGCGCGAACGACTGAATCGCGCGCGCACGACCCGACATGACGGCCGACGTCCTCTACACCTCCGATCTCCACGGCAGCGAGCCTCACTACCGCGCGACGCTCGACGCGGCGCGCCGGACGGGCGTTCGCGCCATCCTCCTCGGCGGCGACCTCGCGTGGCACGGCTCCATCGCCGAGCAACGCGACTTCTACGAGCGCTTCTTCCTCCCGCTCTTCCGCGACTACCTCTCCGAGCCGGGCTCCGCCGACGTCTGGTGGATCATGGGGAACGACGACTGGGCAGCGCACGTGCCGCTGCTGGAAGGGGCCGGCCTGCCGCGGCTGATGCACGCGCACGGGCGGATCGTCCCGTTCCTCGACGGATGGTCGCTGGCGGGGATGGCGTGCGTGCCGGCGAGCCCGTTCGCGCTGAAAGATTGGGAGCGCTGGGAGGAGGGCCTGGGACCGGCCACGAGCTGGCACGGATTCCGAAGCGACACGACCGGCGGCTCGCACCCGTTCAGTTTCGTGGGGATCGAGCGGGAAGAGACGCTCTCCGCCGAATTCGCCGAACTCGAACGCCGCTGGCCCGCTGACGGTTCGCGCACGATCTGCATGTTTCACGGCCCGCCCTACGGAACCGCATGCGACCAGCTGCATGGGCGCGTCCACGTCGGCTCGCGCGAGACGCGCCGCTTTCTGGAGCGGCGATCGCCGCCGCTCTCCCTCCACGGGCACATCCACGAGGCGCCCGCGGTCTCCGGCCGCTTTTGCGATCGGATCGGCGCCACGGTCTGCGTGAATCCGGGGCAGAGTCCCAGCAAGCCGGTCGCCGCCGTCACCTTCTCCATGAGCGATCCTGCCGCGACGCTGGAGCACACCCTGATGGGCGCGGCGCGATGAGGATTCGCGCCATGCAGCACGTGCCGCACGAAGGGCCCGCCGCCATCGCGGCGTGGGCCGCGGCCCGCGGGCATTCGCTCGAGGTCACGCGCGTCGATCGCGGCGAGCCGCTCCCGGCGGTGGAGGAGTTCGACCTGCTCGTTCTCCTGGGCGGTCCGATGAGCGTGAACGACGAGGCCCTCCATCCCTGGCTGGTGGAAGAGAAGCGGCTGATCGAAGCGACGATTCGATCCGACCGGCGGATCCTGGGGGTCTGCCTTGGATCGCAACTGATCGCGGCGGCCCTGGGACGGCGCATCTATCCCGCGCCGGTGCCCGAGATCGGCTGGTTTCCGGTGCGCGTGCTGCCCGCGGCGGCGCGATCCCGCACCTTCGCCGAAATGCCCGCGACCTTCACCCCGCTCCACTGGCATGGCGAGACGTTCGATCTGCCGGAGGGGGCGATCCGCCTGGCCGAGAGCGATCTCTGCCCGAACCAGGCCTTCGAGATCGAATTCGACGGCGGCCCCTCGCGCGGCGGAGCGCTGGCGCTGGCCCTCCAGTTCCACCTGGAGGCGACGGACGAGAGCGTGCGGGCGATGGTGGAGGCGGACCGGGCGGGATCGGGCTGCGTCCCGGGCGCCAAGGCCGCGGGCGCGTTCCCGGGCGAAGCGGAACTCCTGGTCGCGCCGGCATACTACTCGGCGATCCGCCCCCTCCTCGATACGGCGCTCGACGGCCTTGCCGCGCGTCCGGCCGCCCGGTAGCGACCTTTCGGGCCAGACGCCCGTTCCAGAATCCTCCCCCCTACGGGAACCGCCCCTAACTGCCGATGTACTGCTGATTACGGCGGCTTCGGATCGCCCCCGCCTCTGGTATCCTGGACAGGTCGAAAGCACGCGCTGGAGCCCCCTCTTGCCGCCCTCGCATGGAGCGCCGATAAGCAATTATGCGACAATATCTTAAGTCGTTCGCCCCGCTCCTGCTTCTGGGGCTTCTCTGGGGGATTGTCGCGCCGGCGCCGGCCGACGCCCAGAATCGCGGGCCGCGCCCCGATCTGACCGGCGGATTCACGCTCGCGCGCCTGAAGTACACGGGGGGCGGCGACTGGTACTCCGATGAATCGTCGCTCCGGAATCTCCTCCGCACGCTCAACCAGCGCGGCAACGTGCGGACCTCGCACGACAAGGAAGCGGTCGTCACCGCCACCGATCCCGAGCTCTGGAATTACCCGATGCTCTTCATGACGGGGCACGGGAACGTGAAGCTGAGCGAGGAGGAGATCAAGGCGCTACGCGCCTACCTGGACCGGGGCGGCTTTCTCTGGGCCGACGACAATTTCGGCCTCGACGTTTCGTTCCGCGCGCTGATGCTGCGCCTCTACCCCGACTCGCCGTTGACCGAGCTTCCTTTCACGCATCCGCTCTTCAAGCAGCCCTATCCGTTTCCCGGAGGCCCCCCGAAAGTGCACGAGCACGACGGTGGCCCGCCGCGCGTCTTCGCCGTCCTTCATCGCGGACGAATCGTGGTGCTCTACACGTTCGACACCGACATCGGAAACGGGATCGAGGACGCGGGCGTTCACGACGACCCGCCCGCGAAGCGCGAGGCGGCGCTTCGTTTCGCGGTGAACATCGCGACGTACGCCCTCACGAACTGACATGAGCCCCGCCCGCGACACGCTCATCCAACATCTCGGCCGCGCCCGGCGCGCCCTCTTCCGGCGCGCCGCCGAACGGACCGCGCTCC
>JANOOP010000085.1:0-3132 GCA_031421415.1 Candidatus Eiseniibacteriota bacterium | reverse complement strand
GAACTTCGCGTCGTAGGCGCCGAGCGTGGCGGCGTCGAACTTCCCGGCCAGGAGCGCCTCGAAGGCGGTCTCCGCGGCGAGCATGCCCGATTTGATGGCGAGATGGACGCCCTTCAGTCGCGGTCCGTTCAGGAAGGCCGCGCTGTCTCCCACCTGGAGCCCGCCGGCCCAGGAGAGGCGCGGCATGGCATAGAAGCCGCCCTCCGGGATCGCCTTCGCGCCGTAGGAGAGAATGGTCCCACCCTCCAGGAGCGCCGCGACGTAGGGATGACGCTTGAACGCCTGGAAGATCCCGTGCGGATCGGTGGTTGGATTCCGGTAATCGAGCCCCGTCACGAAGCCGACGGTGAGTTTGTCGCCGTCCATTCCGTAGATGAAGCCGCCGCCGAACGTATGGCTGTCGAGCGGGAAGCCCATCGTGTGGACCACCCGTCCCTTCGGAACGCGCCCCGCCGGGAGCTGCCAGACCTCCTTCACGCCGGCCGAGTAGATCTGGGGCGCGCGCCCTTCCTCCAGGCCGAGCCTCGGCGAGATCTTCTTCGCCAGCGAGCCGCGCACGCCCTCGGCCAGCACCGTCACCTTCGCCTTCACGTCGGCGCCCGGCTCGAAGTTCGGCTTCCGGTTTCCGTGGCGGTCGATTCCCTTGTCGCCCGTCCGCACGCCGACCATCTGGTCGCCTTCGAAGAGCGCGTCCACCGCCGCCATGTTCGGTAGCACGTACGCCCCCGTCGCCTCCACCAGTCCGCCGAGCCACTTCTCCAGCGCGCCGAGGGAGATGACGTGATTGCCGTGGTTCTGAAGCGGGGGAGGGAGAAAGGGGAAACGGATCTGGCCTCCCTTCGTGAAGAGGAAGAGATCGTCGCTCGTCACGTCGGCCTCGATCGGGGCCCCCTTCTCGCGGTAGTCGGGAAGGAGTTCCCGAAGTCCGCGCGGATCCATGACACACCCCGAGATTCCGTGGGCGCCGATCTCGGAGGCCTTCTCGAGCACCGCGATCGTGACGTCGCCGAGGGGTGCGCCCCCACCGGCCACCGCCGCGCGATTGTGCGCCTCGATCCGCTGCGTCAGGTGGAGCGCGCCGGCCAGTCCGGCGGGGCCGCCCCCGACGAAGAGGACGTCGACTTCCAGGATGTCGCGCTGGTCGCTCATGCGCTCGCCACCATCTCGGTCTTGCCGCCATGCGCGCGCGCCTCGAGCCACCGCTCGGCGTCGATGGCCGCCATGCAGCCGGTACCGGCCGCGGTGATCGCCTGGCGGTAGACGAAATCCTGCACGTCGCCCGCCGCGAAGACGCCTCCGACGCTCGTCTTCGTACCGTCGTGGGTCTTGATGTATCCGTTCGGATGGAGTTCCAACTGGCCCTGGAAGAGCGCCGTGTTCGGCTGGTGCCCGATCCCCATGAAGACGCCGTCGATCGCCACGTCCGCTTCGGCGCCGCCATTCGTGTCGCGGAGCCGCACGCCGGTTACGGTCCCCTTGGAGACGTCGTGGATGTCGACGATCTCGCGGTTGAAGAGGAAGGAGATCTTCGCGTTCGCGCGGGCGCGCTCCTGCATGAACTTCGACGCGCGGAGCTCCTCGCGCCGGTGGACGATCGTGACGTGCGCGGCGAACTTGGTGAGGAAGGTCGCCTCCTCCATGGCGGTATCGCCTCCTCCGACCACCATGACACGCTTCCCGCGAAAGAAGAATCCGTCGCACGTGGCGCAGGCGGAGACGCCGTGTCCCATCAGCTTCGTCTCGCTCGGCAATCCGAGGAGCTTGGCGGAGGCGCCGGTCGCCACGACGAGGGCGCTGGCCAGGTAGCGCTTTCCGTCGGCGTGGAGCTCGAAGGGGTGCGATTTCAGATTCACCGAATCGACCTGCGCCTGCACGAACTCGGTTCCGAAGCGCTCCGCCTGGGCGCGCATCTCGGTCATGAGGACGGGACCGAGCACGGCTTCGCGGAAGCCGGGGAAGTTCTCGACTTCGCTCGTGATCGTGAGCTGGCCGCCCGGCTGGACCCCCTCGAAGACGAGGGGCTGCAGATTGGCCCGGGCCGCGTAGATGGCGGCGGTCAGGCCCGCCGCGCCGGAGCCCAGGACAATCAAGTGGCGTGTTTCGGTGGTCGGCACGGAACAGGAGGCTCCTCGTTCGGGTTTTGATGCCCAGGGGCTCGGCCGCGGTCCCGAATCGTTACGGACGGTTCGGCATCGAAAGGTCGGTCCGATTGGATGATACTAGGCAATCGCTCGCGGGCGTTCAACCACTTGGAAGAACGGAATCTAGCTCACCACAAGCCGGCCCATGCGGCCGGATTCGAACCACCACCCCCTAGGAGGAATGGAATGCGCACGAAGTCCCTTCTGACCGCGGCGCTCGTCGCTGCCACGCTCGCACTCTCCGCCACCGCCCAGGCCGCCACCTGGACCATCGATCCCGTCCATTCGGGGGTCGGCTTCTCGATTCGGCACCTCTTCAGCAAGGTGCCTGGCTCGTTCGACAAGTTCTCGGGGACGATCGAATACGATCCGGCGAACCCGACGGCCGCTACGGTGAGGGTCGAGATCGACCCGACGTCGATCAACACGAAGAACCAGCAGCGCGACGAGCATCTCCGCTCCGAGGACTTCTTCGACGTGGCGAAGTTCCCGGCGATGTCGTTCCAGAGCACGAAGGTGACGAAGGGCGAAGGAAACGCGCTCTCGGTCGAGGGAACTCTCACCATGCACGGCGTGACGAAGCCGGCGACGCTCGCGGTGACCTTTCTCGGAGCCGGACCCGCGATGGGCGGGCAGCGCGCGGGCTTCGAGGCGACGACGAAGCTCGACCGGAAGGAGTTCGGCATCGTGTGGAACAAGGCATTCGACAACGGCACCGTCCTCGGCGACGACGTCAGCATTTCCATCGACATCGAGGCCTACATCCCCGGAGAGAAGAAGTAGTCTCCGATCGGATTCGGCTCTAGCCATCGCCGCATCCACGCCGCCACCGACTCGACCGCGTCGAGAAGGGGCGGCGGGGTGCGGCGAATCTTGTCTCCGGCCTGAAACGAGTGGCCCGCCCCCTCGATGATCCGCAGTTCAACGGACGTCGAGCGACCGAACGACGCGAATTCCCGGGCCTCGGCGGTTGGGACAAGGGCATCGCGCG
>JANOOP010000084.1:0-3093 GCA_031421415.1 Candidatus Eiseniibacteriota bacterium | reverse complement strand
CCGTCTGGCGTCCGCGGCTCGGTCTCTGGATGGGGGCGGCGCTGGCGGTGCTCGCGCTGCAGATCTTCATCGGCGGGCGCGTCGTGCTGGAGGAACTGCCGGTCGATCGCGTGGTCACGCACCTCGTCCTGGCGTTCCTCTTCTTCGGGCTCCTCCTCGCGATCACCCTTCGCGTGCAGGATGGTCCCGAGGGGCGTCCGCGTCGCGCCGCGGGGCCGGCGCGGGGCCTCGCCACCTGGGCCAGCGTGGCGTCGTGGCTCGTCCTGGGGCAGGTGGCGCTCGGGGGATGGGTCTCCTCCTCGGGGGCGGCGCTGGCGTGTCCCGACTTTCCGACCTGCCACGGGTCGTGGCTTCCGAGAATGGAGGGGCAGATCGGGATTCACTACGGGCACCGTCTCGGCGCCTACGTCGTCACCCTGGTGGTCCTCGCGATGCTCGTCCGCTCGGCCAGCGTGCCGCTCCCGAGCAAGTCGCGCTGGATTCTCCGTTTCTCGGGTATACTCCTCGGAACTCAATTCGCCCTCGGGGTGGGGAACGTAATCCTGCGATTACCGCTGCCGGTGAGCGCCGCCCACCTCGGAACCGCGCTGATTCTCTTCGGGAGTCTCCGCATCGCCAGCCATGAGCTTTCCCGTGCGTGATTACATCGAGCTGATGAAGCCGCGCATCGTCGCCCTCGTCATCGTGACGGCGGTGGCGGGCGTGGTGGTGGAGGGCTCGCTCCTCCGCGAGTGGTGGCGGCTGGCGCTCGTGCTCCTTGGCATCACGCTGACGGCCGGTTCCGCGAATGCCTTCAATCAGTACTTCGAACGCGATCTCGACGCGCGCATGGAGCGGACCCGCACGCGGCGCCCGCTCCCGCTCCACCGGCTGACCCCTCGCAATGCGCTCGTCTTCGCGATCGCCATCGGGGCCGGCGCCACGCTCCTGCTCGGCGCCGTCTCCAATCTTCTCGCGGCGTCGCTGGCGCTCGGCACGATCGTCTTCTACGGCTTCTTCTACACGCTCTGGCTGAAGCCGCGAACGGTCCACAACATCGTGATCGGCGGCGCCGCGGGCGCCATGGGTCCGGTGATCGCCTGGGCCGCGGCGGCGGGCACGCTGGCGCTGCCGCCGGTCCTCATGTTCCTGGTGATCTTCCTCTGGACGCCGCCCCACTTCTGGGCGCTGGCGGTCTGCGTGGGGGACGACTACCGGAAGGTCGGAATCCCGATGCTCCCGATCGTGAAGGGGCACGCCGAGACCTACCGGCAGATCGTCTGGTATAGCGTGGCGCTCGCGATCCTCACGGTCGCCATGCCGTTCCTGGACGCCGGAGGCGCCGTCCTCGCGGCGATCGCCATCCCGCTGAGCGGCACCTTCGTCTGGAAGGCGCTCCAGGCCCGCCGCGCGGCCAGCGTGGAGCGCGCCTGGGATGTCTTCGGCTACTCGATCGTCTACCTCTTCGCCCTCTTCCTCGGAATGATCGCCGACGCCATCTGGCACGTGCCGCTCGGCCCGTTCCTCTCGTAGGTCCGCATGAAGAAGCTCAGCAACGCGCACCTGGCAATCGGCCTCGCGGTCGGCGTCCTCTTGATGTTCTCCGTCGCCTACGCGAACGTCCCGCTCTTCAAGATGTTCTGCCAGCGATTCGGGATCGGCGGGACGGCCAAGGCGGGATCGAAGGAAGCGACCTGGACGCCGTCGAGCTCGACCGGCCCCATGGCCATGCGGGACGTCCAGGTGAAGTTCATGGGTGTGGTGGGGACCGGTCTCCCGGTGCGCTTCGGTCCGTCCGACCCGGTCATCACCGCGAAGATCGGGAAGCCGGTCCATCTCCTCTACACGTTCACGAACATGAGCGACGACTCCGTCTTCTTCCGGGCCGTTCATTCGATCGCTCCGGTCGCGGCGGCGCGGGAGTTCCAGCTCATGCAGTGCTTCTGCTTCGACGATCAGTCGCTCGCTCCGCGGCAGACGGTGACGCTGCCGGTCTACTTCGCGCTCTCGCCGCGGACGCCCTCGAACATCCACGAGGTGATGCTCTCCTACACGCTATTCCCGCGCGACCCGAAGCGGCCGCTGCCGGTCCCCGCGAAGGAGGCGAATTGAACGCCGGCACGCACGCGGGACCAGCCACGCCGGCGCGCCTGCGCCGAGTTCTCGGCGTCGTCCTGCTCGTCTGCGGAGCCCTCGCCGTGGCCGGCTACTTCTGGGGCGGATGGCTTCTCAAGCACCCGCCCGCCAAGGAGCAGGCCCAGCCGGGACACTGACGTCGCGGGGGTGGGGACTACTTCGCCTCGCCCGTGTAGATCGCCATGATGCTCTTCAGGAGCTTCACCGCGTCGGGCTTCTTCCGCTGGAACGAATTCCGTCCGATGATCGAGCCGAACCCGCCGCCGTCGCGGATGGCGCGCGCCTCGTTCAGAACCTCCTCGTCGTTCTCCTTCTTCGCCCCGCCCGAGAAGATCACGATGCGCCGGCCGTCGAACGACGACTGGACGACGTGCCGGACGCGCTCCGCCAGCGTGGCGATCGGAATGGCGTTCTTCACGTAGGCCTTCTTCGCCTCTTCCTGCTCGATGTGCTCCGACGGGAGTTTCACCTTGATGACGTGCGCGCCGAGTTGCGCGGCGATCTGCGCCGCGTAGGCCACGACGTCGATGCCGGTCTCGCCCGCCTTGCTGATGTCCGATCCGCGCGGATACGACCAGACCACGACCGCGATGCCGGCGGCCTTCGCCTCCTCGGCCAGATCGCGCAGCTGTTCGTACATCACGCCCGCCTGCGAGGAGCCTGGGTAGATCGTGAAGCCGATCGCGGCGCAGCCGAGGCGGAGCGCGTCGTTCACGCTCCCCGTCACCGAGGAGAGGGGATCCTTCTCGTCGTGCAGGGAGTCGTGGTTGTTCAGCTTCAGGATTGTCGGGACTTCACCCGCGAAGTCCGCGGCCCCCGCTTCCAGGAAGCCGAGCGGCGCCGCGAACGCGTTACAGCCCGACTCGACCGCCAGCTCGAAGTGGAAACGCGGATCGTAGCCGGCGGGGTTTGGCGCGAAGGAACGCGCTGGTCCGTGCTCGAAGCCCTGATCGACCGGAAGAATGACCATCCGACCCG
>JANOOP010000083.1:0-11580 GCA_031421415.1 Candidatus Eiseniibacteriota bacterium | reverse complement strand
CCGCTGTGGTTCTCGAACTCCGTGACCGAGGGAGGCGCCAGACCCCGGCGCTCCGCCTCCTGGCGAACGGCCCGCGCGATGTGATGCTCGCTTCGCGCCTCGATCGCCGCCGCGAGAAGGAGAAGTTCGTTCTCATCCACCGACCCCTCCACGACACGGATGTCGGTCAGGCGCGGCTTGCCCTCCGTCACGGTGCCCGTTTTGTCCATCGCCAGGGCCCCCACCTCGCCCAGTCGCTCCAGGTGGATGCTCCCCTTGAAGAGCACTCCGTGCTGCGCGGCGTGCGTGATGGCCGAGAGCATGGCCGCGGGGGAGGCGATGACGACCGCGCAGGGGGAGGCGGCCACCAGGAGGACGAGCCCCCGGTACCAGGCCTCGTTCCAATTCGCGTGGAGAAGGAGGGGGGGCAGGAGCGCCGCGACCGCGGAGCCGGCGAAGACCGCGATGACGTACGGCCGTTGCCAGCGCTCCACGAATCGCTCCGACGTCGACTTGGCGCGCCCCGCCTCCTGCACCATCCGGACAATCGTGGAGATCGTGGTCTCGTCGGGCATCTTCTCGACCCGCACGAGCGGTGCGCCGTGGACGTTCACCGTTCCCGCGAAGACGCGGTCGCCGGGACGCTTCGTGACGGGCGCCGACTCGCCCGTCAGCGTCGATTCGTCCGCCGCGGTCTCGCCCTCCTCGATGGTGCCGTCCACCGCGAAGCGCTCCCCGGGGAGCGTGCGGACCCGTTCGCCGACGGCGATCGATTCGACCGGAACCCGTACCTCGCGACCGGCGCGCACGACCAGGGCGGTGTCGGGGCGAAGCTCGATCAGCGATTCGATGGAGCGCGCCGTTCGTTCCATGGTGTAGCGCTCGAGCGTCCCGCTCAGCGAGAAGAGGAAGAGGAGGACCGCTCCCTCACCCCAGTGCCCGAGCGCGGCCGAGCCCGCCGCCGCCGCGATCATGAGGAGATTGATGTCGAGCTGCTTGCGAAAGATGTTCGCGAGCAGCTCGCGGGTCGGGCCCCAGCCGCCGGAGAGATACGAGACGACGTAGAGGGGGATGCGCCAGTGGGGATCCGGTCCCCAACGGCCGGCGGCGGCGCCGGCGAGTCCCGCGATCGCGCAGACCGCGGTGAGCCCCATCTGCCAATCGGCCGAAGCGAGAAACGAGAGCTTCCGGGGCGGCCGTGCGGCTTCCGGGGCGGCCGTCGTCACACGCCGGCGCCTCCGAGGAGACGGCGAAGCACGTACGGGAGGATTCCGCCGTGCTCGTAGTAGCGGACCTCCTGCGGCGTGTCGAGGCGAACGAGCGCCCGGAACGCGGCGGTGCGGCCCCCCTCCACGCGGATGGTGACCTCCGACGCGCGCGTCGCGCCGCCGGCGACCGCCGTGGCGACTCCGTCGATGTGGAAGCGCTCCGTGCCGGCGAGTCCGAGCGAGTCGGCCGAGTCCCCCGGCAGGAACTGGAGCGGCAGAATCCCCATCCCGATAAGGTTGCTCCGGTGGATCCGCTCGAACGACTCCGCGATCACGGCGCGCACGCCGAGGAGCTTCGGCCCCTTGGCCGCCCAGTCGCGCGAGGAGCCGGAGCCGTATTCTCTCCCGGCCAGGACGATCGTCGGCGTCCCTTCGCCCTCGTAGCGCATGGCGGCGTCGTAGATGGTCATCGAATCGCCCGTGGGCTGGTGCGCCGTGAAGCCTCCCTCGACGCCGGGCACCATCTTGTTCCGGATCCGGACGTTGGCGAACGTGCCGCGGACCATCACCTCGTGATTTCCGCGGCGCGATCCGTAGGAATTGTAGTTGGCGGGGGCGACGCCCTCGGCTTCCAGATACTTCGCCGCGGGGCTCCCGCGCTTGATGGAGCCGGCGGGGGAGATGTGGTCGGTCGTCACGCTGTCGCCGAAGATCGCGAGCGCCCGCGCGTTCGCGAGATCCGCGACCGGGGCGGGCGTGGTCGGCATTCCGTCGAAGTAGGGAGGACGCTTCACGTAGGTGGAACCGGGCTCCCAGGCGTAGCGGTCCCCCTCGGGGATCGGCAGCGCGCGCCACGCCTCGTCGCCGGTGTAGACGTCGCGATAGGTCGCGCGAAAGGTCTCCGATCGAACGGCCTTCTCGACCGTGTCGTGGATCTCCCGCTGCGTCGGCCAGAGATCGCGGAGCATGACCGGCTTTCCGTCCGATCCGATGCCGAGCGGCTCCGTGGTGAGATCGATGTCGACGCGGCCCGCCAGCGCGTAGGCGACGACCAGCGGAGGAGAGGCGAGGTAATTCGCGCGGACCTCCGGATGAATACGTCCCTCGAAGTTTCGGTTTCCGCTCAGGACCGCCGCCACGACCAGCTCCGATCGCTCGATCGCCGTCGCCACCGGCTCCGGCAAGGGGCCGCTATTCCCGATGCATGTTGTGCATCCGTACCCGACCGTGTAGAAGCCGAGCGACTCCAGGGGGGCCGTGAGGCCCGCGAGCTTCAGATACTCGGTGACGACCTTCGATCCGGGGGCGAGGCTCGTCTTGACCCACGGCTTCGTCGTGAGCCCCCGCTCCACGGCGCGCTTCGCGACGAGACCGGCGGCCACCATGACGGAGGGATTCGAGGTGTTCGTGCAGGAGGTGATCGCGGCGATGACCACGGAGCCGTCGTGAAGCGTGAACGACTCTCCCTTCATCGTCACCGGGGGAGCCATGGCGGCGACATGGCCGTCGCCTCCCTCGTTCTCCCAGCTTCCGCCCGGTTCGGCAGAGGGCGCGGCCTTCGGCGTCCCCTTCAGCCCCGAAAGCGATTCCGCGAAATTCGACTTCACCCGGCCGAGCGGCAGCCGGTCTTGCGGTCGCTTCGGTCCGGCGAGGCTCGGCTCCACCTGGCCGAGATCGAGCGCCAGCGTTTCGGTGTAGACCGCCTCCGCCGTGCCGGGGGCGTGGAAGAGACCCTGCTCCTTTGCGTACGCTTCGACCAGCGCGACCTGCCCGTCGGAACGCCCGCTGAAGCGGAGGTAGCGAAGCGTCTCGGCGTCGATGGGGAAGATGCCGCACGTGGCGCCGTACTCGGGAGCCATGTTCGCGATCGTCGCGCGGTCGGCCACCGGCAACGTCTCGAGGCCCGGGCCGAAGAACTCCACGAACTTGCCCACGACGCCCCTCTTCCGGAGCATCTCCGTGATGGTGAGGACTAAGTCGGTCGCGGTCGCGCCCTCGCGAAGCTGCCCGCTGAGCCGGAGGCCGACCACGTGCGGCACCAGCATGGAGACCGGCTGGCCCAGGAGGGCCGCCTCGGCCTCGATGCCACCGACGCCCCAGCCGAGGACGCCGAGCCCATTGATCATGGTCGTGTGCGAATCCGTTCCGATCAAGGTGTCGGGGTAGGCGACCGGCGGCTCTCCGTCGGTGAGGAAGACGACGCGCGCCAGGTATTCAAGGTTCACCTGATGGACGATGCCGGTTGCGGGGGGGACGACGCGGAAATTCCGGAACGCGCGCTGACCCCAGCGAAGGAAGAGATAGCGCTCGCGGTTCCGCTCGAACTCCTTGTTCGAGTTCAGGAGGAGCGCGGCGGCGGAGCCGTATTCGTCCACCTGGACCGAATGGTCGATGACGAGTTCGGCCGGCTGGAGCGGATTGATCTTCGTCGGGTCGCCGCCGAACGCGGCCATGGCGTCGCGCATCGCGGCGAGGTCGACGATGGCCGGCACCCCGGTGAAATCCTGTAAGAGGACGCGGCTAGGCGTGAACGCGATCTCTCGATTCGGTTCCGCCGTGGGGTTCCAGCGGGCGACCGCTTCGACGTCCTCGGCGCGGACGGTGCGTCCGTCCATCGTTCGGAGGAGGTTCTCGAGGAGGATCTTCAGGGAGAAGGGCAGGCGGTCGATCGAATGGCCCGCCCTGGCGACGGCGTCGAGGCGGTAGATGGTCACGTCGCGCCCGCCGACACGAAGCGTGCCGCGAGCGCCGAAGGGCTCGGTCATGGATGGTCTCCGTCAGCCGCGCGGCCCGACCGCGCGGGCGGGGGGAACAGCGAGATTCACGCAGCGATCATACGGCATGGGCGCCGCGGACGAAACAGGCTCGGGACCCGCCCGATTTCGGCTGCCATGGCGCGGCGCATCGCGTAGAGTTCGGCCGCATGGAACCGGAGTCGCACGATGAAACGCCGCCACCGATCGCGCCGAATGGCGCGCCGAAGCGGCTTCGTTGGTGGCTCCTGGGGGCCGCGGTCGTCGTTCTCATCGTGGCGACCGTTCTCTTCGCGCGGTGGGCCGCGCCGATCTTCACACGCGAGAATCTCGCGTCATGGGTCAAGTCCGCCGGAGCGTGGGGACCGCTCGTGCTCCTCGGCATGCAAGCGGTGCAGATCCTGGCGGCGCCGATTCCAGGCGTCTTCGTGCCGATCCTGGCCGGCATGTTCTACGGTCCGGTGGTGGGCCCGCTCCTCACGATGGGCGGAACGCTGATCGGCTCGGCGGTGGCCTACTGGATCGGAAGGCTCGCGGGGCGCGTCGTGGCCGAGCGCTGGATCGGCAAGCCCGCGCTCGACAAGGCGCACGACTTGCTCCAGGGAAAGCGCTGGGTCGCCCTGGCCGTCATCTTTCTCATCCCCTTCTCGCCGGCCGACGTGCTCTGCTTCGTTTCCGGAATCGTCAGGATGTCGTGGGGTCCCTTCACGCTGGCGGTGCTGGTGGGGCGGCTCCCCAAGGATGTCCTGATCGCCGCGAGCGCGGCGCTGGGCTGGAACCACTTCGGCTTCTAGCCACGGGGAGCCTTCGGCACGATCTTCACCGGCGCGCCCGGGGCATAGGGCGTCGTCGACCGCGCGCCGTTCAGGATCGCGGCATCTTCCAGTCCGATCGCCTGATGGGGATAGGCTGCCCAGACGGTGGCGAACGCGGCGCCGCTCTTCGCGGGCTTGATGGAGAGCCGGTTCGCCTTCACGTTCAGTTTCGCCGGATCGCGAAGCGCGGCGATGCTCCGGATCGAGGCGTAGACCTGATCGATGGAGACCTGGTCGCTCCCCCGTCCGTATACCTCCAGGAACTGACCGCCGCGAATTCGGACGTAACCCGCCGCGTAGTTCTGCTGCCCCCCCTCGGCCGCCGCCGTCACGGTCCCGACCCACGCCGGATAGTCGCGGAACGGCTCCGCGTGTCCCGACGCGGCCACGATGGCGCCGTGGGCCCGCAGCGAGTCGACGAATTGCGTCGGCGTGACCGTCGTGTCGCGGATGGTGCCGAGACGGAGCTGCATCGCTCCCGAGGAGCTCTTCGCCACCACGGCGGAGGGCTGATTCTCGGTCTTCCAGCCGTCCGGGAAGATGAGCTGGAATCCCATCTCCGGGTGATAGAAGCGGTTCGTCTCGAAGTACCCCTGCCGTGGATCGTCGCCGTAGACGATTCCCTCGACCCGCTTGCGGTAGACCGTATCGCCGATCACCAGGGCACGGGGGGCGCCGCCGACGGCGGCCTGAGCCAGCTGCGTCGTCCGCACCTCGCGATCGCCCGGATCGGGGTGGGTCGAGAGGAAGTTGGGAAGGGTACTCCCCGTGCGCTCGCTGATCCGTTTCAGGATCGCGTAGGTCGCGGGGATCGACCGTGGATCGTACCCCGAGCGGAGCGAGTACTGAATCCCCAGCTCGTCGGCCTGCGTCTCGTGGTCGCGGCTGTACTTGAGGAAGAGGAGCCCCAGCCCCTGCTGCGCGAGCCCGCTGTAGGGGCGGAAGGCGTCCACGAAGATCGCGCCGGCCAAAAGCCCGATGCCGGCGATCTGCTGCTGCGTCATCTGCTGCGCGCTGTGGCGCGCAGTCACGTGTCCGATCTCGTGTCCCAGGATTCCGGCCAGCTGGCTCTCGGAGTTCACGTACGCCATGATCCCGCGCGTGATGTAGATGTAACCGCCGGGGAGGGCGAACGCGTTCACAACCGGGGAGTCGAGGACTCGGAAGGTCCACTTGAGATTCGGCAGGTGCGACACGCGCGCGAGCTTCTGGCCGATGGAGTCGACGTAGGACTGGGTGGAGGCGTCGCCGTAGAGTCCGAATTCGGCGACGATGGCGGGATCGGCCTCGCGACCCATCTCGATCTCGCGGCCGCTGGAGACGAGATTGATCTGGCGCTTTCCGGTCGCCGGGTTGACGGCGCAGCCGGACCCGGCCCAGAGCGCGGCGGCGGCGAGGGCCGCCAACGTGACGAGCAGAACTCCTGTCCTGCGTGATCGGATCATTCGAATTTCTCCCTGGGGGAATATCCCCCGGCGAAGTGAGTGCAACCGGAACCGCGATATGATACACCGACAACCGGCCCGCCGCTCCGGTCGCGATGTGATCGCCGTCCCTTCCGCCATCCAGAGGAGCCGATGCCCGCCACCTCCCTCGACCTCGACCTCCTGGCCGTCCAGACGATCAAGTTCCTGAGCGTGGACGCCGTGGAACAGGCCCGCTCCGGACATCCGGGGGCGCCGATGGGGGCCGCCGACGCGACGTACGCGCTCTGGTCCCGCCACCTTACGTTCGATCCCGACGATTCGGCGTGGGTGAACCGCGATCGGTTCGTTCTCTCGGCGGGGCACGCGTCGATGCTCCTCTATTCGCTCCTCCACCTCTTCGAGTGCGGGCTGCCGATGGAGGAACTTCGCCGCTTCCGTCAGTGGGACTCCCGGACGCCCGGGCACCCCGAATTCGGTCACACGCCCGGCGTCGAGGCGACGACGGGTCCGCTGGGACAGGGTTTCGCCAACGCGGTCGGCATGGCCCTGGGGCAGCGCCTGGTGCAGGCGCGATTCCCGGCCCTCGGCCCGCTCCTCGATCATCGCGTCTTCGCGCTTGTGAGCGACGGCGATCTGATGGAGGGAGTCAGCGCGGAAGCGGCCGCCCTCGCCGGGCACTGGAATCTCGGAAACCTCGTCTTTCTCTACGATGACAACCGGATCTCGATCGAGGGTCCCACGGCGCTCGCCTGGAGCGAGGACGTCGGACGCCGGTTCGAGGCGTACGGTTGGCGGACGATTCACGTCGACGGGCACGACCGGGCGGCGGTGGTGGCGGCCCTCGATGCGGCGATCGCCGAGACGGGGCGCCCCTCGCTCATCCTGGCGCGGACGACGATCGGAAAGGGCGCTCCCCGCAAGGAGGGGACGGCGAAGACCCACGGCGAGCCGCTGGGCGCTGAGGAGACGAAGCGCGCCAAGGAGGCCGCCGGGTGGCCCCTGGAGCCGACGTTCCACGTTTCGGCGGAGGCCCGCGCGCACTTCGCGGCGCTGGCGAATGCGAAGCGCGCAGCCGCCGCGGCATGGCGCGCCCGATTCGAGGAGGCGCGGCGCGCCGTCCCCGAGGAGGCCGCGCGGTGGGATTCACTCTGGGCCCGCGCCGTTCCCGACGATCTGGAGGCGATGCTCGCGGCGGAGGCCGCGAGTGGCGAGGGTCTCGCCACTCGGTCGTGGTCGGGGCGGATGATCCAGGTCGCGGCCGCCGTGGTCCCTTCCCTGATCGGCGGCTCGGCCGACCTCAGTCCTTCCACCGTCACCGACATCAAGGAAGGCGGCGACGTCGCCCCCGAAGGGCTGAAGGCGGGAGCGCCGATGACGTTCGCGGGGAGGACGCTCCACTTCGGCGTTCGCGAGCACGCCATGGGTGCGATCCTGAACGGTCTCGCGCTCTACGGCGCGTGGATCCCCTTCGGCGGCACCTTTCTCATCTTCTCCGACTACATGCGTCCGGCGATGCGGCTGGCGGCGCTCTCTCGCCTTCGCGCCATCTACGTCTTCACGCACGACAGCGTCTTCCTGGGCGAGGACGGCCCGACGCACCAGCCGATCGAGCATCTGGGCGCGCTCCGCCTCATCCCCGATCTCGAGGTCTGGCGGCCGGCGGACGGGCTGGAGACGGCCGTCGCGTGGGCGGAGGCGATTCGGCGCGACAAGGCGCCGACGGCGCTCGTCCTGACGCGGCAGAAGCTGGCGCCGATCCCGCGTCCGGCCTCGTTCGATCGCTCCGAGATCCGGCGGGGCGGCTATGTCGTGGCGGACACCACGGACCGCGCGTCGCACGTCACGCTGGTCGCGTCGGGATCGGAGACATCGCTGGCGATGGAGGCGAGGGCGCTCCTCCGGGAGCTCGGCATTTTCGCGCGCGTCGTCTCCGTTCCGTGTGTGGAGCGCTTCGAACTCCAGCCCGCAGGCTATCGCGACGAGGTCCTCCCACCGGGCGGCCCGATCGCCGTGATCGAGGCGGCGAAGACCGATCTTTGGTGCGCCACGGTCGGTCGCGACGCGCTCCGCATCGGGATCGGCCGCTTCGGCGCCTCGGCTCCGGCGGAGGTCCTGGCCGAGAAATTCGCGCTCACGCCGGCGGCGGTGGCCGAACGCGTCTCGGGGTGGCTCCGCCGAGGATGAGACTCGCGCGCGCCGGGGTAGTTCTGATCGCGCTGGGGCTCCTGATCCCGTACGCCGCCTACCTGACCGACGACAGCTTTATCCACTTTCAATTCGCGAAGCACCTCCTGCGGGGGGAGGGTTTCGCCTTCAATGCCGGGGAGCCGACCTACGGGGCGACGAGCCCGCTCTGGGTTCTCCTCCTCGCGGCGGCGGGCTTCTTCATTCCGGGCGCCGCGGCCACGCCCGACTCCACGTCCGTCATGCCGCTCCTCGGGTGGATCTCCAAGGCGTGGGGCGCGCTCTTCACCGCGCTCGCCGTGGTCTGGTGCGGGAGAGTGGCGCGCCGGCTCGGATGGGACGCGCGCGCGGGGCTGATCCTCGCGGCGCTCGCGGCGTTCCACGCCTGGTCGATGCGCTGGGCGGTCTCCGGGATGGAAACGCCGCTGGCGTTCTTCCTGGTGCTGGTATCGCTCGAGGCCCTCGCGGCCGCGCTCCTCGAGGGGCGATCGGCATGGCCCGCCGGCGCCGCGCTGGCAGGCGCCGCGCTGGCGAGGCCGGAAGCGCTCCTCCTCGCGGCCATGGCGGGCGCGGCCCTCGCGCTCGCGAAGGGGGAATCGCCCGGCTCGCGCGCGCCGCGCGCCCGGCGGGTCGGAGCGTTCGCGGTGGGCTTCGCGATTCCCTACGGCGCGTGGCTCGTGACCGCGTGGTTTCTCTTCCATCGTCTTCTGCCGAATACAAGCGGCGCCAAGGCCGGGGCCTGGCTCGATCTCGAACGGGCGATCGCGGCGTTGCGCGATTCGATCCGCATCGTCCTCGCCGCGGAGCTGATCCCGATCGCGGTGGCGGTCGTGGCGCTGGCGCTGGGCGGCGCAGAGCGCCTCGGACGCCTCGCTTCCGGACGGCGCGCCTTCTGGCTCCTCGTGGCGCTCTGGCCGCTGGCGCTTGTCGCGTTCCTCGCGCTGACCGGGGTCCAGGTCGTCTCGCGCTACCTGATCGTGGCGACGCCGTGCGTCCTCCTGCTTGGCGTGGCCTCGCTCCGGCACCTGACCGGGAGTTCCGTCTCCCGGGCGCGCGCCGCCGGAGTCGCCGCCACCCTCTTCGTCGGGCTCCATGCCGCCGAGGGCCTGTACGTCACCTTTCGCGTGAGCGCCCCCGCGGCCCGGGAACACACGAAGGGGCTTCTCGTCTCGCTGGGCGGCATCGGCCTCTGGGCCCGCGAGAGCACACCGCCGCGGACCCTCTTCGCCGCCGCCGACATCGGCGCGTTCGGGTACTACAGCGACCGCCCCGTGCTTGATCTCTACGGGCTCGTGACCCCCGCCATGGGGCCGATCTCGGTCCGGGAGGGATACGATCGGGTCGTCTTCGATTTGCGATTCGAGGGAATCGCGCGCCCCGAGTACCTGGTCGACCGGGCAAGGACCGAGGCGCGACTGACTGCCGAACTGGAGCCCGAGAACCCCTATCGGTTTCTCTTCGCCCGCGCGCTCCCCAATCTCGGCATCACCAGACCGGGGGAGTGGATCTACTCCGTCTACGCCATCGACTGGGTAACGTGGGACCGGCTCCACCCCAAGTTGGCCTGGCATTGAGCCGCACCGGCGCGAGGAGTAGACTGGACGAAACGCGCGGCTCGGCAGTGGCCTGAGCTCTGCATCGTTAACCAGAACAGGTGCAAGGAATTTCGTGAAACACCTCTCCTGTTTTCGAGGATTCGGCCGCGAGGCGCTCGGGGCGGCTGTCGCCGCTCTCCTCTGCCTTGCCGGAGTCTCGACGGCGCTCGCTCGCGTCTCGCCCTCTCCGGCGAGAAGCGTCCCGCGGGGAGTAGAGGCCGCCCCATTCCTTCCCACGCTGACCCCCTCGCTATCCGGCTCCGCGGTCGAAGTGGTGATCGTCGTCGCCGATTCGCTCGCCGCGGCGTTTCAGCCGCTCGCCGATTTTCATACCCGCACGGGACACCCGACGGTGGTCCGGACTCTCGCCACCGTCCGGGCCGATGACCCGCGCTCCAACGATCTCGCGCAGGCCCTCCGCTCCTTCCTTACCCGCGCACGGACGCTCTGGGGGACCGAGTGGGTGATTTTGGCCGGAGATCACGAGTCGATTCCGCTCCGGATCGTGCAGGTCAGTTTCTCCAAGACCGAGGAGATCGCCACCGACGCGTACTACGCCGATCTCGACGGATCCTGGGACGCGAACGGGAACGGAATCTTCGGGGAAGTGGCCGACTCCCTCGACATGGAACCCGATCTCCTGGTCGGTCGGATCCCGGTCGACAACGCCACGGAAGCCGCGCAGCAGGTGGCGAAGCTCCTGCGCTATCGCCGCGCGCCCCCCGTCGCACCGCTCTCGAGACATTTCCTGCTCGCGGAGGTCCTCTTCCCGCGCGACTGGACGCCAGGTCAGCTCGTGCAGGTCGATGGCGCCATCCAGGCCGAGTCCATCCGGAGCCACCTTCCGTCGTGCGTCATCCCCGATCGGTATTACGAGAACCAGACCCGGTATCCTGGATCGCAGCTGCTGACCAAGCCGGCGGCGCTCGCGGCGCTCTCACGCGGCTATTCTGTAATCCAGGTGATCGGGCACGGCTCTCGATCCCAGATCGCGGTCGGGAACGATCTGATCACGCTCGCCGACCTCGCGACGCTCTCCAGCGGCGACTCGGCGGCCCTCTGGGTAGCTTCCAACTGCGCCTCCGCCGCGGTCGATTTCGACAGCTTCGCGGAGGCTCTCCTGCGAAAGCCTTTCGGTGGCGCCATCGCCTACGTCGGGGCGACGCGCGACGCGTGGCCCGGCGTGAGCGCGCTCGTCGCGAAGACGGTGACGCAGCGGGTCGTTCCCTCGCAAGGTGTCGGCGTGCCGCTCGGCCTGGCGGTCGACGCGGCTCGCCGTGCGCTACTCCCCTCGGCGACGGGAGAGACGACGCAGCGCTGGGGATACTTCGAGACGATTCTCCTCGGGGACCCGCTCCTGCGAATCTGGAAGTGCGCCCCCGCGACCCTCTCGGTCTCGGGGCCCGCGAGCGTCGCCCTCGGCTCCGGCGGCTTCTCCGTCTCGGTTCAGTCGGAGGGCGCGCCGGTCGAATCGGCCCTCGTGGTGGCGGTGAAGGCGGGGGAGGATTACCGCGCGGTCTCCACCGATGCCGCGGGGGAGGCGTGGGTTCCGTTCCTGCCCGCCTCGGTCGGCCCCTTCTCCCTGACCGTCTCCACCCCGAATGCGATCACGTTCGAGG
>JANOOP010000082.1:0-6977 GCA_031421415.1 Candidatus Eiseniibacteriota bacterium | reverse complement strand
GACAATCGGCTCCACGATCTGAGCCTCGTCGATGTCCTCTTCGAGGCGAGGGGGGTGATCGTGACCGGCGCGGACGGTGCGCTGACCTTCACCCTTGGCGAGACGGGGCAGGTCTTTCCAATGAGCCTTGCTGGCCACGTGAAGAATCCCCCCTCCGGCCGCCCCGTGCGCGTCGTCGCGCTGGTGGAGGGTTGGCGAAAGAAGGGGGAGTTGACGCTGGTCGCTCGAGAGGTCGAACCAGGCGTGTAGAGATCCGCCTCCTTCGGCGCCGCAACTCCGGCGCCGCTCTTGACACGATCGCCCCGCCCGCGCACCATCCCCCCTTCTTGGCATCGTCAGGGAGGGACCATGCTCTTCGATCTCAGAGGTAAAACGGCGTTCGTCACCGGCGGAAGCCGGGGCATCGGGAAGGCCATCGCCCTCGATCTCGCGGAGATGGGCGCCGACGTCGCCATCAATTTCTTCCGGAGCCGCGATTCGGCGAAGCAGGCGGTCGCCGAGATCGAGGCGAAGGGAGTCCGCGGATTCGCCATTCGCGCGAACGTGGGCAACGAGGAGCAAATTCCAAAGATGTTCGAGGATCTACGGCAGCACTTTTCCAAACTCGACATCTTCGTCTCGAACGCCGCGCTGGGGCATTTCAGCACCGTCCTCGACCTGGACGACAAGATGTGGGACATCGCCATGAACACAAACGCCAAGGCGCTCCTCTTCGGGGCGCAGCAGGCGGTGAAGATGATGCCCGAGGGGGGACGGATCGTGGCGCTCACCTCGCTCGGATCCCATCGCTACATCCCGGGCTACGCCGCCATCGGCGTTTCCAAGGCGGCCATCGAGACGCTGGTCCGTTACCTGGCCTACGAGCTGGCACCGAAGGGAATCAACGTGAACGCCGTCTCGGGCGGCTTCATCGACACCGACTCACTCAAAATATTCCCCTCCTACGAACTACTTATCTCGGAGTCGATCCGGCGCACGCCGTTCGGCCGCGTCGGCACCACGGAAGAGGTGGCGAACATGGCCGCCTTCCTCTGCACGCCGCAGGCATCCTGGGTGACCGGGCAGACGATCATCGTGGACGGGGGATACACGCTCGGGTAGCGATGGCATGAGCGATACGACACGCTCTCGCGGGATCGCGTGGAGGCGCCGGACAGGGACGCTCGGCGCGGTCCTTTTCGTTGGCCTGGCGGGCGCCGCCCTGGCCGCCGGCCTCCTCGGTGCGGCAGGATGCAGCCGGGACGGCGACGAAGCGCCCGGCGGGCAGGGTGCGGCGCTGCCCGGCGCCCTCTACGATCCGCCTCGCCCCGCGGCGCCGCTCCGGCTCGCGGACGGCCGGGGAGGGATCTTCGACCTCTCGAAGGAGCGGTCCCGCGCGGTCGCGATCTTCTTCGGCTTCTCGCGCTGTCCCGACGTCTGTCCCCAGACACTTACGCGATGGGCCGAAGTACGTCGCCTCCTCGGCGCCGACGCCGAGCGAGTCCGCTTCGTCTTCGTGAGCATCGATACGGAGCACGACACGCCCGAGATCGCCGCGGCGTTCGCCGCGCGATTCGACTCGACCTTTATCGGACTTGCGGGGAGCGAGTCCGAAGTCGGGGAGACCTCGCTGGCATGGAACGTGGCGGTGAAGCGCGTGGAGGGAGGGGAAGCGGCCCGGGAGCGCGAGGAGGGCGATGGCGGCGAGGCGCGCTACGAGTTCGTCCATACGACGCAAGTGTTCGTCGTCGATCCGGACGGCAACCTCCGCTGGGGCTACGGGCGCGCCACGAGCGCGGAAGCGATCGCGGCCGGGCTACGGACGACTTTGAAGCCGCGCTCCTAGACCGGCGCCGCCACGGAAATGGCCGGCTCGTTCCGCACGGGGAAATTCACCGAGTTCGCGATGAAACACTCGTGGTGCGCGCGCTCATGGAGCGACCGGGCCAGCTCGGGATCCGAGCCGGGCGCGATCGTGACGCGCGGCTTCAGGAGGACGCCGGTGAACTTGAACGTCCGTCCCGCGCGTTCCATCTTCCCCACGGCCTCGTCCTCGTACGTGATCACGTTCACGCCCTTCCGGGCGCAGAGCGCGATGTACGAAAGAAAGTGGCACATGGAGAGCGACGCCACGAGGAGATCCTCGGGATTCGTGAGCGCGGGATCGCCGCGGAACACGGGGGCCGAGGTGCCCCGGAGCGACGGCTTCCCTGTGAAATCGACGCGGCACTCGCGCGAGTACGTTTCATAGTTCGTGGTGCCGCCCTTGGCGGCGCCGGTCCAGACCAAGCGGCAGGCGAATTCGTGGGTGTTCGAGGCGAGGCTCATGCGGGGTCTCCTCTTGGGGATGGCGGCCGCGGGGACCGCGGACGACGGTTCTCCTTCTCGGTCCATGGCGCGCGAGAGACGCCGGCGCAAGTCCCAGAAGCCGAGCGCGGCAAAGAGGCTGAGCAGCGCGATCATGCTCCAGGGAATCCAGGCGATGCGATTCGAGGCGTCGAGCAGCGCACCGCCGACCAGCGGTCCCAGCGACCAGCCGAACGAATTGAAGAGGCCGTAGACGCCCATGGTGCGCCCCCGGGTCTCCTCGGTCGCGAAGTTCGCCGAGAGGTTCATCGTCGCGGGGACCGCCACGACCTCTCCGAACGTCACGACCACCATCGCCAGCGCCAAGCCTCCGAAGCTGCCGACGAACCCCATCATCCCATAGCCCACCGCGAAAAGCACACTGCCCACGATGAGTGCCGTCGTCATGCGATAGGGAGCGAGAAATTTCACGATCGGAAACTGGACCAGCACCACCATGGTGCCGTTCACCGAGTAGATCCAGCCCAGCTCGATCTTGCTCAGACCGCACCACTCGACCACGTAGACCGAGAAGGTGGACATGAGCTGGCCGAGCACCGTGAAGAGGAGGAGGCAGGAGAGGCAGTGGCGGAGAAATCGTCCGTCCCGCAGCGTGGCGACGATGGAACCGAGGTCGATTCCGCGCCGGGGTCGGCGGGCCACATTCGCTGCCGCTGCCGCGCGTGCCATTCCCGGAGGCAGATCGTCGCCGATTCCGGATTCCGCTCCCCGGCGCCTCTCGTGCGGAAGCGACTCGCGAACGAGCCACATCAAGATCAGCGCGGAGGCGGCGAGGATGGCCGCGGAGATGAAGAAGAGCACCGAGTAGGAGAGCGCCGCCAGGAAACCGCCGATCGCCGGTCCGATCGCGAAGCCGAGGTTTCCCGCCACGCGCATGATGCCGAACGCCTCGGCCCGTCGATCCCCCTCGGTCACGTCGGCAAGCATGGCCCCCGAGGGGGGCTCGAAGAGACGGCCGAAGAACGCGCTCCCGCATGTGAGCGCCACGAACGTGCCGAACCCCGCGTCGAAGAGCGCGGCCAACCCCATGCCGGCGAAGACGAGTGCGCGCCCCGCCTGCGCGACGACCATGACGATCTTTCGGCCGCTCCGGTCGGCCCATTCGCCGCCCACGATCTGCGCGACCGCGCCCGCCAGAGCGGCGATGAAGAACATGCCGCCGATGGCGCTCATCGCGACGCCGCGTTCGCCGTGGAGATAGATGCTGAGAAAGGGGATCGTGATGGAAAAGCCCATCGACCCGAGCATCCTCCCCACGAAGAGGTGGAGAAGGCGCCGGTCGCCCTCGGCGAGGGCCTTGCGCGGGAAGAGGAAATCGATCCAGGGGCGCATGCGGAGCGGGGCCGATCGCGGCCGTCCCTCGGCGCCGATCGGTTGCCGGTCGCGGAAGGGTATCACATCGCGCTATCCTGCCATTGTCGGCCGGGAATACCGGCGACTGTGTCCGCCGCGGACCCGCGCGGACGCGATGTTGGATCGCCAGGGAGGACGCCGCCATGATGGGCGAGTTCAAGGCATTCTTGATGAAGCATGGTGTCATCGGGTTGGCTGTCGCGATCGTGATCGGCGGCGCCGTCGGTAAACTGGTGACCGCGCTGGTCAACGACCTCGTGATGCCGATCGTCGGCGCGTGTACGCCGTCGGGGGACTGGCGTCAGGCCGTGTGGACGGTGGGGGGCATCAAGTTTGGCATCGGCGACTTCGCCGGCGCATTCATCGATTTCGTGATCATCTCTCTCGTGGTCTTCATCATCGTGAAGAACCTCGTCAAGGAAGAGCCGAAGAAGGCCTGAGCCGTTCCACGCTGAAGGGGCCAAGACGCGGATCCCGTTCCCCGCGGAGCAAGAGCGGGGCGAGCATCCGCGCCGTCTCCGGCGCCAGCACGATTCCCGTCTTGAAGTGGCCGGTGGCGTAGACGAGCCCGGTCAGCGTCGCCGAGGGACCGAGGAGGGGAAGCCCGTCTTCGGTCCGCGGTGGGTGCCCCACGCGCGCCTCCCGGAGCGCCAGCCCGCGCGTTCCGGGGAGGAGCCGCTCGAGCGAGGCCCGAATTCGAACCGCGGTCTCCGGCCGAGGCTCGGCATCGTAACTCTCCACGAGTTCCGGCGTCTCTTTCGATCCTCCCACCCAGAGAGCGCCGTCGTTCTGCGGCACGGCCCAGACCGATGGCGACGACACGGCACGTTGTAGGATGGCGGCGCCGCGAGCGTCGCGGGCCTCGAGGAGGAGCGCCTGCCCGCGCGAGGGGCGGATGCTGCCGGGGGAGAGCTCCGGAGCCGCGAGGTGGGCGCTCCAGGCGCCGGCGGCGAGGACGACAGTCGGTGCCACGAGCCGACGGGAGCGCGTGCGGACACCCGTGACGCGCGAGCCGTCGCGCTCCAGCGCGAGCGCCGTTTCCCGCTCGTACGTTCGGCCTCCCGCGCGGCGAAATGCCTCGGTGAGCGCCATTCCCAGCGCCGCCGGATTCACCCACGCGTCCTCCTTCAGCCAGAGCGCGCCGCGCACCGAGGGACCGAGCGACCATTCCTTCCGCCGCGCGGCCGCGGCGCTCAGCCGCTCCACCGGGAGCGAGTGCTCCCGATAGCGCGCCTCGCGCGCGTCGAGCACGGCATCGTCCGATTCGTCGAGCGATGCGACGACGAGCCCGCGCGTTCCGTATCCGAGCGGAATCCCCGACGCGGCCTCCAGTTCGCGGGCGAAGTCCCGCCACGCGCGATGAGCGGGGAGCGTGAGCGTGAGGAGTTCCGGCGTCCGTGCGGTGACGTCCGGCGCCGCCTGCACCAGCCCCGCCGACGCCCAGCCCGCGGAGCGGCCGCAAATGCCGCGCTCCACGATGGATACGCGGGCGCCCTCCTGGCGGAGCCGCCACCCCAGCGCCAGCCCCACCACGCCGCCACCGATGATCAGGATTTCGTCGCTCACGGTGGTATCATGCCACATTGCCGATGACGCCCGACCGCCCGACATCCAACCAGCCAGTCGTCCGCATGGACGACCTCTATCCCTGGCGCCCGTCCGAACGGACCGACGCGCTGGGCCACTTCCCCGCGCGCGACAAGGTGATGCCGCTCGCGGATGCGATTCGCCAGTACGTCACGCCCGGCGCGAGCATCGCGCTCGGGACCTGCCTGGAACAGATGATCCCCTTCGCGGCGACGCACGAGATGATTCGGCAGGGGCGGCAGGGAACGCAGGGGCGTGACGGCATCGGCGATCTCGACCTCGTCGGCCCCGTCTCCGACATTTGCTTCGATCAGCTGATCGGCGCGGGACTCGCTCGCCGCGTGACCGCCGCGTGGGTCGGAAACGTGATGATGGGCTCGGCCTATTCGTTCCGCCGCGCGGCCGAGCGAGGGGAGCCGAGGCCGATCGAGATCGTCGAGTTCTCGAACTTCACGCTGGCGCTCGCGCTCCATGCCGCGGCGATCGGGGTCCCTTTCGTGCCGACGCGAAGCGCGCTCGGATCGGGGATCATCGAGCGGAATCCGTATCTCGAGGTGATCGAGAACCCGCTCGGCGGCGGGCCGGTCCTGGCGGTGAAGCCGCTGGTGCTGGACGTGGCGATCATCCATGCCCAGCGCGCCGACACACACGGGAACGCCGTGATGTGGGGAAGCCTCGGCATCACACCCGACGCGGCGCGCGCGGCGCGGGCGGTCATCGTAACCGCCGAGGAGATCGTGACGCCGGAGCAACTCCGCCGCGATCCGAACCGCGTCGTGATCCCCGGGCTCCTGGTCGCCGCTGTCTGCGAGGCGCGCTGGGGAGCGCATCCCTCCCCCGCGCAGGGCTATTACCGCCGCGACCACGAGGCGTACGTCTCTTACCACCGGGCCACGAAGAGCGCCGAGGGATACGCGGCGTGGAAGAACGAGTGGGTCGACGGCGTGAGCGATCTGGCGGCGTACGTGGCGAAACTGGGGAACGAACGCGTGCACGCGCTGATTCCGGCGGAGCATCGCTTCGCGGAGCCGGTCGACTATGGCTACTAGCGGAACCCTGCTCGCGGATCGGGCGGCGGCGGCGGCAGAGCCTCCGGTTCACCCGCCGGCCGCGCCGCGCCGCGCGATCGAGATCCGGCCGCTCGTGCGCGAACTCCCCGCGTCCTGGACTCCCGATCGGGTCGCTGCGGTGCTGGAGCGGCTCCCTCACGCGGTCTTCTTCGAAAGCGCCGGGCCCGATCTGGATGCGGGAGCCTGGACGCTCCTGGCATTCGACCCGCTCTGGCAGGTCGAGGTGCGCGAGGGGCGGCTTCGCCGCGTGCTCGGCGTCGGCGCCGACTCGGCCGGCCCGCGCGAGGCGCGCGACGGCGGCGCCCACTCGCTTCCTCCACCTCGCGATCGCGGCGACCTCGGCCCCGCGCTCCAGGCGCTCGCCGCCAACTGGCCCGCGCCGGTCGCCTACGCCCCGGCGCCGCCGATTCCGTTCGTCTCGGGGCTGGCCGGATCGCTCGCCTACGATTTCAAAGACTACTTCGAGCGCTATCCGTCGCGGGCGCGCCGCGAGTGGCCGCATCCCGATCTCTGCCTCGGCTTCTACGACGTCGTCTTCGGTTGGAGGCGGGAGACGGGCGAGGCGTGGGTGGTCGCGACAGGTTTCGACGGCGTCTCTGCCGAGGCGGCGCGCGCCGGCGC
>JANOOP010000081.1:0-8361 GCA_031421415.1 Candidatus Eiseniibacteriota bacterium | reverse complement strand
CGCGCTCTGGGTGAAGGAGCGGCGTCTGCCCGCGCGCGATCTCGCGCGTGCCGCCGGGGCGGTCGTCGCGGTCTCGGCGCTCTACCTCTCCACGCGCTTCCTGGTCCTGGGGCCAAGCCCGATCCCGGCGATTTCCCCGGTGGAGGGTGCGACGGCCCAGCTCCTGACCAGCGTCGCGGTGGTCGCGCGCTACCTTCCACTCCTCGTCACGCCGATCCGTCTCTCGGCGCGGCACGAGATCGTCGAGGTGCACGCGCCCGATGCCGTCTTCGCCGCGGGGCTCCTCGCCCTCGCCGCCATGGCCGCGGGGATCTGGATCGCGATCCGCCGCCGCTCCGTGTGGAGCGTGCCGCTCTCTCTCTTCGCGGCAACGCTGCTTCCGGTCTGCTACGTGAAGCTTCTCTCGGGCGCGATCGTGGCGGAACGGTTCCTCTTCGTCCCGAGCGCGGCGCTTGCGGTGGGGATCGCGCTCGCGCCCGCGGCGCTGGCATGGCGGGCCGCGGCGCCGGCCGCCGGCAAGCCGAAGCTGAAGCCGAAGAAGGAAGCCGCCGCGGGCGATGCCGGCTGGGGCATTCTCCTCGTCGTGGCCGCCCTGTCGCTCTGGTTCGCCATTCTCCTCTGGCCGCGCGTCGCCATTTGGCGCGACGAGGGAACGCTCTTCGGCTCCATGCTTCGCGATTCGCCGGAATCGCCCCATGTGCACGCGATCGTCGGGGGATTCCGATACCGGGAGCGCGATCTGGAGCGCGCGGCGTTTCACTACCGCCGCGCCATCGCGCTGGCGCCCGACCGAGCCGGAGAGCTGCTCCTGAATCTCGGCGCCGCCGAGGACGAGATGGGGCAACACGATTCGGCCTTCGTCCATGTCCGCCGGCTGAACGCGCTCCGCCCCGAGTACGCGCCCGCGTGGTACGCGCTGGGAAATCTCTACGTCCGGGTGGACAAGCCCGACTCGGCCGTGATGGCCTACAGAGAGTCGCTCCGCCTCATGCCGGGCCTGGCGCAGGCGGAGAACAACATGGGCGCGGTCCACGAGCGCCAGGGACGCTTCGAGGAAGCGCTGGCCGCCTACCGGCGCGCGCTCCAGGCTCTCCCCGGTTATCCCGAGGCGACGAACAATATCCGGCGCCTGAGCGCGGAACTCGGGCGCCCTTCCGGTCTCGACTCCCTGGCCGGGACCGCGGTCGTTCCCCAGCCGCCGCCGGTGCGGCTCCCTGAGCGGGCGCCCCATGACCCACGACTTCGACACGCTCCACGGCCGGCGCCTCACCGGCGTCGTCCCGCTCGGGCCGCGCGCCATCGCGCTCTCGTTCGACGGGCAGCCGCGCGCCTTCGTCTGGATCCTCCTCGAGCCGAAGCGCGCGACGCTCGCGCTGGCCGATCGCATGCCGATCTCCCCCGATCCTCGCGGTACGCCCTACGGCGGCCTGGAGCGTCCGATGCGAGGGCTTCATCTTCTCCACGCGGACGCCTCGGAGGGAACGGCGGGGAAGGTCCTCTTCTCCCTGGCCGCCCCGGGCGATGGCGCGGAGGCGAACGTGGAGACGCATCGCCTGACGCTCTCCGCGGAGGGACCGCGAATCGTCTTCTCGCTAAGGCTGGCGGAGGAAGATCGGGTTATCTGGGCGCTCGATCGACGCGAGGAAGAGGAGGCGGTTGGCAAGGGTGCCGCTCCCCCGCCCCCGCCAGCGGCGGTGGCGGAGACGGTGGCGGAGACGGAGACGGATGCGCCCGCGGCGCCGGGCCCGCTCGCACGCCCAGCCGCGATCGCGTTGATCGACCATGGCGATGCCGCAAGTCTGGAAGTTTTTCGGGGGCGGATCGAGGAGGCATTTCGGGAGGACTTCCACCGGACGATCGGTCGGCTCCTGCGTGAGTCGGAGCGCGTACTCCACCGGCGAGAAAAGGCATTGGAGGGGGACAAGAAGGCGGCCGAGGATAGGCTCCTCGACCGCCGGCGGGGGGAACTGCTGCTCACGTACTACAAAGACATTCAGAGGGGGGCGAGCCACGTCGAACTCCCCGATCCGTACGCGGACTCGCCGGGTGCCCGAGTCCGTCTCGTGCTGGACCCGGCCCTTTCCCCTCAGGACAACGCGGCGCGGCTCTTCCAGAGGGCCAAGAAAGGCGAGCGTGGTCTTTCGCTGGTGATCCGTCGGCTCGCCGATACTCGGAAGAATCTCGCGGCTTGCGCCGACGTCCGCCGCGCCGTCTATGACCTGCCGCCGAAGGAAGCACTCGCGTCGCTTGACGCGTTCTTCCGGGTGGCGGCTCTCGATTTCAGTGCACGGGGCGAGCGACAGGGGAACCGTTCTTCACGGCAATCCTCCGCGCCGCCCCGTGCGGAACGTCCAGAGCACCGATCTCCAGGGGCGCACCGTTCGATCAGGCCAAGGACGCTTCTCACGAGCGATGGGTGGACGCTCTGGGTCGGACGGAACAATACCGAGAACGACCTGATCACCCACCGCCTAAGTCAACCCCACGACTTCTGGTTCCACGTCGTGGGGGTACCGGGTTCCCACGTGATCCTGCGCCGGCCGACGCGGACCGCTGTCCCCAAACCTCGGACGCTTGAGGAGGCGGCCTCCACGGCCGCCTACTTCAGCAAGGCACGGAAGCTGTCGCGGGTCCCAGTTATCTATACCGAGCGAAAGTTCGTTTCGAAGCCGCGACGCGGAAAACCGGGGCAGGCCCTGGCGACACGCGAGCGCGAGCTTCTAGTCCGCCCCAGGCTGCTGAAGGGCGGCGAAACAGGCACGGCCGATGATCGCGAGGTGTCGAGCTAAGCTGCGGAGCGAGACGCGGGTGGGGGGGACCCAACCTGGTTTCGTTAATTAGGCCGCGGACGGATGAGGCACCCAGCGAGAGTCAATCCAGGAGCCTTGAGTCCAAGAGGACGAAGGGAAGAGGTCTAGCTCTACATTTGGCTTCTTCCTGAGAGCTCCTCACCCTCCGCAGCCCTTCTTGCCTTGCTTGTACGAACTGTATCCCTTGCATCCGACGTGCCGCCCGTGGCCCGGATGGGCCATTTCTATCTAGTCAACTGTAACATGATGCAGTTAAATTAGTTATACAGTACAAAGGAACGCCGGTGAGGCGGGTTCGAGGTCGTCGCGGGAGGTCACGGTGGACATGAATGTCACACTTCGACACCATTCCGAAACGGCAACGCGTTTGCGGAGAGACGGTTGCCCGTTTGTCTCACCCTCGAGGCGAATTGCGACTTCCATGTCACACCTGGAGGGCGGTGAAGCGGGGGGAAAACGGGAGCGGGGCCGCCCGCGCGGGGCCGACTAGTAGAGCTGCTTGAGCAACCGGATCAAGTGACGGCGGGTGATCCCGAGTTCGAGCGCCGCCCGGCTTCGGTTGCCGCCGTTCCGCGAGAGGGCGGCGAGGACTTCCTCGCGCTTCAGCATGTCGATCTTGCGGCGGAGTCCCCTCGTCGACGGCGCCTCCGAGGCGGGCGGCGCTCCGCCCGGATGGAGGAGCTTGAGGAGCATCGCACGGTCCACGATCTCCTGCTTCCCCGCGCAGAGGAAGATGCTCTCGATCTTGTGCTTCAGCTCGCGGATGTTTCCGAGCCACGGGAGCGACGTAAGGTACTCCATGGCGTCCTCCGCCAGCACGACCGTCCGCCCCTCGCGCACCGCCAGTTCGTCCAGGAAGCCGCGGATTAGAAGCGGAATGTCCTCGCGCCGCTCGCGGAGCGGCGGCAGCGAAAGGACGACCTGCCCTAGCCGGTAGTAGAGGTCGGCGCGGAACCAGCCCGCCTTCACGGCCACATCGAGGTCCTTGTTCGTCGCCGAGACGATGCGGACGTTCAGGCGGCGGGCCCGCACCTCGCCCAGGCGGCGGTAGGTGCCGTCGTCCAGCACTTGCAGCAGTTTCACCTGCGTGCGTTCCGTCAGTTCGCCGATCTCGTTCAGGAAGATCGTCCCGCCATCGGCCTCCTCGAAGATGCCTCGCTTCGAGATCGCCGCGCCGGTGAAGGCGCCACGCACGTAGCCGAAGAGCTCGCTCTCGACCAGGTCGCCCGGAAGGCTGGTGCAGTTCACCTCCACGAAGGGATGGCCGCGCTCGATCTCGTACTGGCGGAACATGTAGGCGAGGAGGTTCTTGCCGACGCCGGTCTCGCCCTGAATCAGGCAGCGCGCCGGGGTCGCCAAAAGCTCCGAAGCCTTCCGAACGACGTCGAGCGTGCGCGGATTCTCGGTCACGACCCCGTACGCCCGCGCTACTTCCTGCGCCTGGGCCGCGATCGGCAGCGGCGCCGTGCGTCCGCCGCGCGGAGCCGTCAGCCACGCCGGCGCGTTCAGTTCGCGGAGCACCGTCTCGGCCGCGCGCATGGAGTCGTCCATACCGAGCTGCTCGTAGAGGTACATCGCCTTGAACGCGAGATTCTGAGCTTCACGCAACCGTTCGGGATCGCCCTCACGGGGCATCCGCCGCGCCAGGTCGAGATACGCGCGGGCCAGCTCCACCCGCTCGTGGATCGATTCGAGGATGCGGATCGACTCGCGCGATTCGGTGTGGGCCTCGACCAGGCGCCCCTCCTGGGCGTAGATGGCAGCCAGCACGCGGCGCGACGCCCCCTCTTCCAGCTGATCGCCGAGCCGCTTCGCGCGCTGGAGCGCGTCCTCGGCGGCCTTCAGGGCCGACGGGAGGTCGCCGCGCAGCGCGAGCACTTCCGCCCGCTTCCGCTGGAGTTCGCCCACCATGTCGCCCTCGGGCGCGATCTCGCGCGCCACGACGAGCGCCTCATCGTAGAGACGAAGCGCCGCCTCCAGCTGCCCCCGCTCGTGCTGCAGTTCGGCCTGGCCGAAGAGAACCAGGGCCGCTTCGCGAGAGTTGCCGAGGCGCAAGGATATCTGCTGCGCCGCCGCCAGGTGCGCCTCCGCCGCGGCGTAGTCGTGGCGGAACGTGGCGATGGTGGCGAGGCCGGTCCGCATGCGCGCCACGCCCGCGTCGCGCCCGATCTGCACGTACGAGGTGAGCGCACGGTCGTAATGCTCCCGCGCTTCGTCCCAGGTGCCGGCCTTCAGGTGGACGTTCCCGAGGTTGGCGTTCGAAACAGCGAGGTAGGCGAAATTGCCGAGGCGCTGGCTCAGTTCCATGGAGCGGAGGAGGTGCCACGTTGCCTGGCGCCAATCGGAGAGATGGCGATAGAGGACACCGAGGTTGTTGTGCGCCCGGATGACGCCCTCGTCGTCGTTCAGGTCCCAGCGGAAGAGATGGAGGGCCGCTTCGTAATATTCCTTCGCCCGGTCGAGTTCGCCCAGGCGGTAGTAGATGCGGCCGAAACAGTTGTAGGTGTGGGCGAGCGGCGCGAGGAGATTCCGCTCCTTGAAGATGGCGAAGGCGCGCTCGCAGGTGGAGAGCGCCTCCTCGTACTGCGACAGTTCGATCAGCGCGCGGGCGTTCTGTAGAAAGATGCGCGCCATCAGTTCGGGATTGGGCTCGGCCACGGTCCGAGAGCGCGCGCGGGCCAGATGGCGCAGCGCGGCCGCGGCGTCGCCCTTCTCGATGAGGGCCTGCGCCGCCTTGATCTCGAGCGCCGCGATTCGGGCCCCGTCGAGGCCGAGCCGCTCGGCCGACTGGATGCAGTCGTCCAGGTTCTGGAGCGCCGGGAGGTACGAATCGGCGCGCAGGAATATCTCGGCAAGATCCTCGAGCGACTGAAGTTGCCGCGCGCCGTCCTGTGCCAGGCGAGCGGTCGCGACCGCTTCCTCGCGTTCCCGGATCAACGCTGCCGTCGTCTTGTCCACCATTCGTCCTTAGAAGCCGACATTCGCGGGTTCCCCGCGCCGGCATCCGGTCCCCTTGATCTCGGTTTTCGGCTCTACATCCTGAGGGTGGTTGCGCGCACGAACGTCCAGACCGCCATCAGCCGGTCGAACTTCGTGATCATCGTGCGACGCGACGCGCGACCGACGACCGCTGCTTCGGAAGTCGAGATGCTGGGATCGTACCGCTGGGACGACGACCCCAACTTCCTCGGAGGCGTCGGCGGTGGATTCAGCGTCTCATCGGGCGTCCCGCCTGCCCATGCCGTGGCGGGGCCGAACGCGTTTCCGGACTCCTGGGCAAGCCAGGCGCCGGGAAGCGCGGTCAGCGCGATGAACGTTGCGGCCAATAGCGCAAGTCGGAGGGAACGGATTCGATGGCCCATGTCCGCGTCACCTTCTGATGGAGGTCCAGAGGGAGATCGCGACCACGACGCGATCTCGGGCGGTTTGGGCGCGAGGGGCGTGATGCCCCGCGTGCATCCGGTATGGTAGCACAATCGGGGGCCGGGAACAACGAGGGAACGGGCTACCGCTGGAGGGCGCGGGGGCCGGCGACCCGGACGTCGCCTTGACGCCGGGTAAGCCCGGTCCGGTCGAGGTGCTCCAGGACCGGTATGGAGTACTTCCGGGAGACCTGGAAGAGCTCCTTGAAGGCCGCCATGGAGAGGTCGGGATTCCGGGAAAGATGCTGCCGAACCTTCGCTTCCAGCTCCGCCCATCGCTCCGCCGGGTAGAGCAGTTCCGCCGTCACCTTTATCGCCCGGCCCGACTCCACCAGGTAGCGAATCAACTCCTGGGGCTTCAGGGCCGGGGCGAGCCCCTTGATGAGTTCGGACACTTCCGGGACCGCGTACCCCCCCGCCGCCAGCTGCCGCTCCAGGTCCGCGACCGCTCTCGCCTGTTCGGGGGTCAGGACCGGCCCCGCGTCGGGAAGCGAAACGCGATCGCCTCGGAACGCCAGCGTCTTCGCCCCGACCAGCGATTCCAGCGCCTCGTCGAAGACGCTCCCGTCGATGTCGCGCGCCAGGAGGCTTTTCAACTCTCCCTTCCCGATTCCCTCCCGGAGCTTGTGCGTCTCGGCGTAGCGGGCCACCGCGTTCTCGATCCGCTCCAGCGTCCCCTTCCATGCCTCCTCGGTGAGATAGCTCCCGTCCCGGAGGAGTCGCAGACCCTTCGCCTCGCTCGCCGCCGCCTCCACTGCTGCGGGCGATACCGCAAGCCGAAGCGCGGCGTCCGCGGCCCTCACGCCCGCGCCGCCCCCATCCGCGGCCAGAATCGCCACGCGCTCTGCCAGCGTGCCGTGCTCGAAGGCGTGAAGGCGCCGACGCGCGACATCGTCGAGCCGCGCCCGCCGAGTCGCGTGCGCGTCGAGGACCACGGCGCCGGCGATCGTCACCGCGGGCGAGTAGGCGCGGAGCACCAGCCGGTCGCCCGGGATGGCCACCACCGGCTCCTCCAACCGTAGCTGCGCCAGCGCGACCTCTCCCGGCTCCAGCGGGGCCCCCTCCACCAGCACGACGCGGGCCAGCGTCTCGCTGGCGCCGAGGTGAACGCGAACGCGTGTTCGATCCTCCAGCGTTCGTTCGCACGTGGCGAGGAGACGGAGCCGCACATCCACCACGGAGGTCGCGAGAAAGCACCCGGGCGCGACCAGCCATTCGCCGCGCGATACGTCCTGCCGATTCACGCCATGAATCGCGACCGCGCTCCGCTGTCCGGCGACCGCCTTCGAAACCGCCTGATCGTGAACTTCCACCTGCCGTACGCGCACGGCATGCCCCGTGGGGAGGAGTTCCAAGGCGTCGCTCGGATGGATGGAACCGCTCCAGAGCGTCCCGGTGACGACGGTGCCGATTCCCTCGATCGAGAAGACGCGATCGACCGGAAGTCGCGCGGCGCCGCCCGCGTCGCGTTCGGGAAGAGACGCCACGGCCGCTTCGAGCGCCGCGAGGAGCGCGGGAATTCCTTCGCCGGTGACGGAGGAGACCGGGACGATGGGGGCGTCGCGGAGCGGGCCGGCCGCCAGGAGCGCCGCCACCTCCTCCCGCGCCGCGCCGGCCAGATCGGACGTCACCAGATCCGATTTCGTGAGCGCGACGACGCCGCGGTGGACGTCGAGGAGTTCCACGATGGTGAGGTGCTCGCGCGTCTGCGGCATCACGCCCTCGTCGGCGGCCACGACGAGCAGCACGACGTCGACGCCGGTGGCGCCGGCGAGCATGTTCTTCACGAAGCGCTCGTGACCCGGCACGTCCACGATGGCGACGTGGCGCCCCGAGGGGAGCGCCAGGTGCGCGAAGCCGAGATCGATGGAGATGCCCCGCTCGCGTTCCTCCTTCAGCCGGTCGGTGTCGATGCCGGTGAGGCGGCGGACGAGCGCGGTCTTGCCGTGATCGATGTGCCCCGCGGTGCCGATGACGACGGGGCGCATGCGGACGGTAATTCCCCCTTAGGGGGGGTCACTGCGGACGCTGGCGCCGAGCGAGGACAGATTCGCCTCGAGTCTCTCTTAGCCGCGATCGTGGTGATAGTCGGGTGAGAGGCGCGTCTCGCCGCCCGCCACGAGGCCGGC
>JANOOP010000080.1:0-1941 GCA_031421415.1 Candidatus Eiseniibacteriota bacterium | reverse complement strand
GCGTCGATTCGGGGTAGTACTACCCAAGTCGACCTGACGCCGGAGCGGGGGTCCCGTAGTCTATCGACCGGCTCCTGCCGCAACCTATGGGCGGGAGGCGATCAGGGCCGGCCGGCATCCGGCCCCATCCTCCGGGGATCGCGCTGCTCAGCAAGCTCGGCTGGGACGCGGCCCGCTCGATCCACTACTACGAGGCGATTCTCGCGACGCTGGCGATCGTCGTGTGGCACCTCTACTTCGTGATCTTCAACCCGGACGTCTATCCGATGAACCTCGCGTGGCTCAAGGGAACGATCACCGAGGAGGAAATGGAAGACGAGCACCCGCTCGAGCTGGAGGCCATCCGCCGCCGGAAGCTCGAGGAAGCCGATGCGCGCCGGGCCGCCGAGGCCAAGCGCCAGGAAGGAGACGCGTGAAGGACAAGGAAGGAACCGATCTCGAACGTCGCGGCGTCCTCATCTGGCTCTCGCGCGGGTTCCTCGCGCTCTGGGCGCCGGCGGCCGCGGGCGTCGCCGCGTCGTTCCTCAAGGCGCCGTCGCCGGAGCACCGGCCGGGGGAGCGCGCGATTCACGCCGGGGCGCTCTCCTCGCTCCCCGTCGGGGACGCGCGATTCGTCCACCACGGGAACGACCCGATCTTCGTCGTGCGAGTTTCCGAGGCGCAGGTTCTGGCGGTCTCGGCCATCTGCACGCATATGCGCTGCGTCCTCAAGTGGGACCGCGATACCAGCACCTTCCAGTGCCCTTGCCACGACGGCTCGTTCGACCGGAAGGGAAACGTCCTCTCCGGCCCGCCCAAGAAGCCGCTGCCGCACTATCCGGCTGAAGTGCGGGCGGACGAGATCGTCGTTCACACCTGAGCGGAGGCCCCCCGTGGAAACGAATCCAGAAGGGAAACGGTCGTTCCTGGGTTGGCTCGAGGCGCGGGTCAACCTGACGGAGATCGTTTCCTTCCTGAGCGTCTTCGGGCTCCTGCCCGCGGAGCTCGACTCGCGGAAGCCGCTGCGCGAGGCCCTGCGCGAGGCGATGTCGCAGCCGCTGCCGTCCTATGCGCGCTGGCCGCGCGTGCTGGGAATCCTCTCGTTCCTTCTCTTCCTCTTCCTCGTCGCGACCGGAACGATGCTGGCGTTCTACTATCAGCCGACCGCGGAGCAGGCGTACCCCTCGGTCACCCTGATCGCGCGCGACGTCGCCTTCGGGACGCTGATCCACCAGGTTCATTACTGGTCCGCGGTGTTCTTCCTCCTGATCGTCGGTATGCGCGTCGTCCGCTTCTTCTTCCAGGGGCTCTACGCCCGCGGGCGGGAGATCGTCTGGATGGCGGCGGTCCTCACGTTCGTCACCGCGGCCATCGCCGATCTGACGGGCCGGCTCCTCCCGTACGACGCCTCGGGGTACTGGACGACGGTCCGCGCGCGCGAGGTCACCGACGCGCTGCCCGTGCTCGGTCCCATCACGTCCTTCCTGGTGGGCGGGAGCGGGCTCGATTCGATGGTGCTGACGCGCTACTACGTGCTCCACATCGCGATCTTTCCGATTCTTCTTCTCGTGCTCTTCTACGTTCACTTCTCGAGCGTCCGCCGGGTCGGCATGTCCCGCATCGATGCGGCGCCGGCGAGCCGGTCGCTCCGGGTCGCCATGTACGACCTCCTGCTCCTGGTCATCTTCATGGTCGGCGGGCTCATGACGCTCGCCGTTCTCTTCCCGCAGCCGTTCGACGCCATGGCGGATCCGCTCCAGACGCCGCCCGACGCCAGACCGCCGTGGTACCTCCTGGCGCCGCTGGCGCTGATGGAGGCGCTCTCCTTCCTGCCGAAGTTCGTCCGCGGGCTCATCCCGGAGGTGGTCCTGGCGGTGGTGCTCTTCCTGCCGTTCCTCGACCGAGAATCGGGGTCTGGGGCGCAGCGCCGGCTCTTCCGCACGCTGGGCATCGCTCTGTTGG
>JANOOP010000079.1:0-2121 GCA_031421415.1 Candidatus Eiseniibacteriota bacterium | reverse complement strand
ATAGCCCGGCTGAAGCACTTGGCAAAGCAGCGGGTGAAGTTCAATGAAAAGAAGGCCCTAGCCGCAGCGCGGAGTTTTCTGGCCTCGTCCGGCTTCAGTGGCTCGTCTAGTTCATCGTCCATATTATGTCACTACATGATATAATATCAAAATGATTCTCATCGTGCGACCACCCCTTTGAAAGTCCAAGTCCAAACCAAAGTTGTCGGTCGGGGGTGAGGCTGAGGAGGGTGTTACGGCGCTAGATGCCGAGTCGCGCCCGGGGAGTGGCGCGTCGGGTAGTCATACACCTCGGGGGCGCTGAGACTTGAGATGTCTCGTCGCGCTCAGGGGCGGCGCGACACCCGCGGGGATGCGCCGGAGATCGGCGACGCTCGGCGCGCGCTGGCCCGAGCTTCGCCGCCGCGCATCCCTCACGGGTCGGGCGTGCTTTACTTCGTGGCCTGCTTCGCGTTTCGGGGATCGTCCTGCGGATTGACATAGGTGATGCCCCAAGGTCCCATCGCGTGGAGCTGAATCACGGTCGCCTCTTTGCACCAGGCGAAGTGCCGCGTCCCCACCGGCATGACCGCAGCGGAGCCGGCCGGCAACCCGTGCCCCTTCGACTCGTCCCAGGTATCCCCCATACCCATGTAGAACTCTCCCGAGATGACGGTAACGTGCTCCTCGGCCGGGTGCGAGTGCGGGGGCACCTTATAGCCCGCCGGAATCGAGATCCGCATGGCGAAGATGCCGGGAGCGCTCGGATCCCCGTGGATGACCGAGACCTTGGCTCCCTTTGGAAGGGACGCGGGCGCATCGGTCCACTTGAAATCGCCCGGCAAGAGCATGCGGTGTCCGGCGGCTGGATCGACCGCCCCTGCCGGCGAAGCCGGGACCGCCACGACGGGCGCGGCGCCCGATGTCACGGTGTTCGCGGTCTTCGGCGCATCCTCGGCAAATGCAGTGGCCGCCGCCAGCATCAATCCCAACAACGCGATCGCGACAGCACTTTGACGCTTCATGCGCTCCTCCTTTGCCAAGTGAATCAGAACCGACACACGGCGACCACGAACGTAGCGAGGATTGCCGCGGACGTCTACCGACGAGGTTCGCTGCTGAAAAATAATTTTGCCGCCGCCACCAGCACGTCCGCCGTCCGCTCCACCGAATCGATCTCCACCCACTCCACCGCCTCGTGAGCGCCTTCGCCTGTCGGTCCGTAATCCACGGTCGGAATTCCCGCCGCCGCGAAAATCGCCGCGTCCATCCAGTACCAGACGCCGCGCTCCTGGGGAGCGGCGCCCGCCACCTTCGTGATCGCGCCTCGCATCGCCTCGGCGATTGGCGCTTGCGGGTCGCAGAGGAGCGAGGGGCGCGAGAATTCGATCTCGACCTCCGCCTCCTCCCCTGCCGCCGCCACGACCTCGCGGATCTCCCGCGCCACCCGCTCCGGCGTCTCGTCGGGAAGCGTTCGTCGCTCCACGCGCAGCACGCACTCCGGCGCGTAGGTGGAAATGCCGACACCACCCTGAATCAGCGCGCAGTGCATGGAGGCGGGGCCGACGAGGGGGTGGACGCGCGCGCGGAGCGTTTCGCGGTCGAAGCGCTCCATCGCGTCGACAATTCGCGCCATCGAGCCGATCGCGCTCCTCCCCAGGTCCCAGCGGCTCCCGTGCGCGGCGCGGCCACGGGTCCGCAGCGTGAGCCAGACGAAGCCCTTGTGCGCCACGATCAGATCGCCGCCGCTCGCCTCAGTCAGGACGCAGCCGTCGGCGCGGTGATTCGCGACGAAGTGGTCGGCGCCGAGACTTGTGTACTCCTCGTCGGCGACGAGCGCCAGGAGAACGGAACCCAGGGCGCCGCCCGGCGCGGCCTGCCACTCCCGTTGAAGCCGCGCGCCCGCCGCCATCACCGCCGCGAGGCCGCCCTTCATGTCGAATGCGCCGCGCCCGTAGAGCCGGCCTCCTTCGCGTCGCGGCTCGAAGGGCGGAATGGTCATCCCGGCCGTTCCCACCGTGTCGATATGCGCGCAGAGAACCAGCGTCTTCCCCTCTCCGCGTCCCACCGTCCCCACAACGTTCGGCCGCCCCGGCGCGGCCTGCCACTCCCGTTGAAGCCGCGCGCCCGCCGCCATCACCG
>JANOOP010000078.1:0-6385 GCA_031421415.1 Candidatus Eiseniibacteriota bacterium | reverse complement strand
GCCGAGCGCCGCGGCGCGGCGGTAGGCCTCGCGCGCGCGGGCGGGAAGCTCCTTCTTGTCGAAGGCCACGCCGAGAAGGCGATGGATGCGCGGATCGTCGGGGATGAGCCGCGCGGCGGTCTCGAGGGCCAGAATCGCCTGTTCGATCGCCTCCAGATTGTTGTACCCGACGGCCAGATGGTAGTGGAACCGACCGTCGTCGGGGCGGAGCGCGATCGCCGATTTCAACACCGTCACCGCGGCGGCGTTCTTCCCCACCTTCAGGTGGAGGAGCGCCAAGGCATAGAGACCCTCGGCATTTCGCGGATCGATCCGCGTGGCTGCCGCCAGCGCCCCTTCGGCCTGCTCCAGTTCCTCGTGGGCGAGAAGCGCCCAGCCTAGATTGAAATGCGTCTCTCCGCTCTCGGGGCTCAGCCGCACCGCGTCGCGGAATTCGGCCACCGATTCCTCACGCAGTCCATCCTCCATGTAGAGAATGCCGAGGTTCGTGTGCGCCTCGGTGCAGGAGGGATCGACCACGACGGCGCGCTGGAGCGCACGAAGCGCCGCGCGGCGGTCGCCGAGATCGGCGCGGGCCAGACCGACATTCACCCAGGCGCGCACGTGGCGCTCGTCGTGGCGGACCGCCTCCTCATAGGACTCGCGCGCCGCGGAGGCGAATCCCTGCCGCCCCGCGTGAAGACCGCGCCGATACCACGTCTCGGCGTGGACCGGATCGAGATCGAGCGCCTGGCGAAAGACGCGGTCGGCCTCCTCGAAGGCGCCGCTCCGCGAGAGGAGGTCGGCCAGCAGGGAGAGAATCTCGACGTCGCGGGGATGGGCGAGAATCGCCTGGCGCAGCGTGTCGATCGCCCGGTCTCGCTGCCCTTCGAGCGCGAAGAATCGTGCCGCCTGGAGCATCGCCTCGGGGTTCGCCGTGCTCTCGGCAAGTCGTTCCGCGAGGGCAAGGCGCTCCCCTCCCCGCGACGCGTCGTTCGCGAGGGCGCTTTCCGAGAGAGGGAGAGGAATCGCTCGATCCACGCGCGGAGCCTAGAAACGTCTCGCGCGGAGGTCAACGGAAAAAGGCCCCGTGAGAGGCCTTTTCACGATCAGCGTTCGTGGGAGCGCCGCCGGGCGGCGCGAGATCAGTGAGTCCGCTCGAGATCCTGGTAGAACCCTGAGCCGCCCGCGCGGCGCTTGGTCGCGCCCTTCGGTTCCTCTTCCAGCTCGATGCGGACCTCGAAGGTGACCTTGAGCTTCCCCGACGGGGGGAACTTGCCGAGATCGATCGGCACCGTGATGCGGCGGGCGCTCGACGCGACCTCCGTGTCCGAGGATTCTCGGGACTCGTAGGACGACTCGCGCTCGATCTCGTCGGAGGCGAAGCCGTCGGTCGCGGCACGCGATGCCGGGCCCGCGTCCCCTTCCCGGACGAAGTCGCTGTCGGAGAGAACGAGGTCCTCGTCGGCCGCGCTGGGAGCCGGCTCGACGCGCATCGGCGCGGGTTCCTCGAGCACGGCGTTCTCGGGAAGAAACTCCGGCTCCACGGGCACGGCGCGGGCGCTGAAAGCGACCGGCGCGTGCGTCGTGGGAGCCGATTTCGAAATCGGGGCCTCGTCGGCGACAGCCGGCTTCCGTTCCGCCTTCCCGTCAGCCACCCGGGGCGTTCCGCCGAGGCTTCCCCGATCCCGTTCCGTGACGTCCTTCGCGATCTTGGCCAGGAGGATCTTGCTGATCCCGCGGAGCGTCTCGAAAACGCCGCCGCCGTTCACCGCCTGCGCCTCGAATGTCGGGACGCTGTACTTGTTCAGCTCGCGATCCATCTCCTCGACGGAGAGCGCGTTCGGAAGGTCTCGCTTGTTGTACTGGAAAACCCAGGGAATGGTCTTGAGGTCGAGCCCGTACGCCTTCAGGTTCGCTTCCAGATTCGAGAGCGACTCGCGGTTCTCGGCCATCTTTTCGGGCGAGGAATCGGCGACGAAGACCAGCGCGTCGACGCCCTTCAGCACGAGCTTCCGAGTGGCGTTGTAGTAGACCTGGCCGGGTACCGTGTAGAGGAGGAAGCGCGTCTTCATCCCCTGCAGTTCGCCCAGGTCGAGCGGCAGGAGGTCGAAGAAGAGCGTCCGGTCCGTCTGCGTCTTCATCGACACCATGCGGCCGCGGTGGGTCTCGGGAACGCTGTCGTAGATCTTTTCGAGGTTCGTCGTTTTCCCGCAGAGGCCGGGGCCGTAATAGACGATCTTTGCGTTGATCTCGCGCCCCGAATAGCTCACCACCACCATGGCGTCGCTCCTTGCTGTTTCTGCTCCGTGGATTGGCGTTCCTGTGGCGCGGGGCGCCCGAATGGCTAGGGCGCAGCGCCGGCCCGCACCGGTGGTGAGCACGATGCGTGCCAGTTCTAGGAGGGCAAGGGCCGGGTCAGGAGAGGCGCGCGGAAGGCTAATGACTGAAACGAGAAGACGTTACCCCGAACGAGAAAACGGCGCCGCGGATTGCGCCGCGGACCGTCTCCACGGCCATGCAGGGCGCACGGCTCTTCGCGAAATGCGTTACGCGGCGCGGGTTTCGCGCCGGATCCAGATACCCTGGCGTTCCCTCAGCTGAAGGCTCGGATCGCCCGCTTCGCGGACACCCTCGTAGTGCTTCAGGAGCAGATTCTTGAGCTGTGGATATTCTTCGGTCGGGAAGTAGCGGTTCACCCGGTCGAACATCCCGTCCTTGGCGGAGTAGCGAAGCAGGGTCACCTCGGTGACGCGCTCGTACTTGTTTTCTCCATAGGCCGCATCGGGATTCTCATCGACGTCGATCCAGAGCGAGGAGACGTTGGAGGAGACCTCGAACTGGTGCTTGGTGCGCATGAGGTGTTCCCAGAGTCCGTAGATTTCCAGCGGCACGAAGCGGACAGACGGCTCCTCGCTTCCGGGTCTGCGGATCTCGCAACGGACCAGTTTCTGGGTCGCCATGGGCCTCGCTCCCTCCCTTTCATCCCGGGCGCCACCGTGGCACGCGTCATGCAGCCTCGTGGGATCGATGCTGGAGACCACGCCGCGATGGCGCGGAACCCGGCCGGATCCGGAGGCCCTCGCGGGCCAGGAGAACGCCGATGAGCCGAAGCACGACACCGCGTCAGACGCGTCGGGCCCGACAGTCTTCGACGGAAATCTATTGCCGGCGCGACAATCGCATCTACGACGTCTGCCCCTACGCGGCGAGCGGGAACGTTTGCCCGTGCGTTCAGGGGATGGAAACCGCCGACGCCCTCTTCGAGATCGGCGGATCCGACGCCCAGCCTGCCGAAGATCGTGGGCCGGAAGCGACCGCGCGCTGGGTGAAATGACGCGCCCACTCTAGGGCGCGGTGCCGCGCCAAGTCAACGCCGACGCCGCGCCCCGGCATTCGAGTGCGGCGCGCCCTCGCGCCACGCTCTCATGCCCGGGGGTTGCCTTGACACCGGCGCGGGGCATCTCGTAGCGTCGGTCCGGTGCCAACCACGATCCCGCATTCGCATCCCGCGCCGCCCCCGACGCTCTCGGGTCTGATTCTCGAACTCGCCTTCCGCGTCGCCGCCCTCATGCCCGTCTCGGCGCTCGAGGCGGTCGCCACGCTGCTGGCGGCGCTCGACGCGGCCTTTTCGACCTCGCGGCGGGAGGGGCTTCGCCACAATCTCGCGGCGATCGCGGTGTGGGGCCATCCCCTTCTCTCCAGCGAATCGATGCGGCGGAGCGCGGAGCGCGCCGTCTTCCGTTCCTACTATCGCGGCTGCCTGGAGTACCTGGCCCATCGCCGTGGCGGGAGAGGCGCGTTTGGCGCCCCGCGCTTCACAGGCGCCGAGCGGCTCTACCGGGCGCTGGCGTCGGGAAGCGGCGCGGTCGTCACGGTGCCCCACCTCGGGCACTGGGAACTGGCGGGGCTCGCCATGGCGCGTCTCGGGTTTCGGGTTCACGTGGTCACCGGAGTGCAATTCCACGCCTCCGTGTCTCGCGCGGTGCGCGCCGCCAAGGAAGCCGATCGAATCTCCGTGAGCATCCCGGAAGACGGCTTCCTTCCGCTCCTTCGAACGCTGCGACGCGGAGGGCTCGTGGTCCTCTTGGCCGACGGCGACGTCTTCGCGCGCGGCGGTCTGTTTCGCTTCTTCGGAGCGCCCGCCGAGTTTCCCCTGGGCCCCGCGCTCCTCGCGCGGCGCGCGGGCGTTCCGATCGTCCACGCCTACACCGTTCGCGAGCGCGACGGGGGACAGAGGATCGTCTTCGAGTCGGTCGATCGTCCCGATCGATCCCGCCCGGTCGCCGAGGACGTGACCCGGCTAACGGAGGGAGTCGTCCGCGCGCTCGAGCGCGCGATCGCCGCGAACGTCACCCAGTGGTGCGTCTTCCGCCCGCTCGTAGGCGCCGGTTCCGAACTGGACGCGGCGACCGCGCCGATCGCGACGCATGCCGCTTAGAATCGTCATCGTCTCCCAGGCGTATCACCCCGCGGTCGGCGGGGTGACCGAGCACGTCGCCGGCACGGCGCGCGCTCTCTGCGCCCGGGGACATCAGGTGACGATCGTGACGTCGGACTTCGGCGGGCACGGCGACGCGAGCGGCGGCAGTGCGGGTGGCGGCAACGCGGGCGGCGGAATGAAACATCGTGACGGCGCGACCGTCGTCCGACTGGGGCGAAACTTCGTGATCCCCTTCAACGGCGCCGAGAACAACATCACCTTCGGCTGGGATCTCCGCAGGCGGCTGGCCGCGATCCTTGTCGCCGGCGGGCGCGCGGCGTTCGACGTCGTGCACGTCCATTGCCCTATCTCCCCCATCCTGCCGCTCCTCGCGATCGAGGCCGCCGGGAAGGCTGGCATTCCCCTCGTCGGGACCTTTCACACGGCCTCCGATTCCGATCGTCTGGTTCGCCTCTTCCGCGATCCGCTTCGCCGCTACGTCGAGCGGCTCGACCGCGTCATCGCGGTCTCGGAGGCGGCGCGGGAGTACGCGGGGCGGCATTTCCCCGTGCCGATCGTGGTTCTGCCGAACGGCGTCGATCTCGATCGATTCCGGCCCGGCGCGCCGCGGCTTCCGCGTTTCGACGATGGCGTGCCGAACATTCTCTTCGTCGGACGATTCGATCCGCGGAAGGGACTCCCCGAGCTCCTCCGCGCCGCGGCGCTCCTGGCGAGCGAGGGAGTTTCGTTCCGCCTCATCCTCGTCGGCGACGGCCGCCTCAGGGCCGAGGCGGAACGCCTGGCGGGCGGCGCGCTCCGCGGACGCGTTCACTTTGAGGGGCGTGTCGGGCACGATCGCCTTCCCAACTACTACGCGTCGGCCGATCTCTTCTGCTCTCCCGCCCGGGGCGGTGAGTCGTTCGGAATGGTTCTTCTCGAGGCGATGGCCGTGGGGGTTCCCGTCGTCGCGACCGATCTGCCGGGGCATCGATGCGTGGTGACGCCCGGATCGGACGGCGTCCTGGTACCGCGCCGCGATTCCACCGCCCTCGCGGCGGAGCTGCGGCGGCTGCTCGCCGACCCCCGGGAGCGGCGCCGGCTGGGCGCCAATGGGCTCACGAAGGCTTCCGGCTTCGGCTGGGACTCGATCGCTGCTCGCCTGGAGGAAATCTATCGCTCCATCGCTCCGCCGCATGCGCACGCTCCGGGACACGCGGCGGAGATCGCGCCGCCTCTAGAACCGATCGGGGCCTGATGGCGCACGCCGTCCGCGCGCTCGCCCGCAACCGGAACTACCTTTCGCTCTGGATCGGGCAGTTCATCTCCATTTTCGGGGATCGCTTCACCTATCTCGCGCTCCTCGCGGTCGTGGTGGCGCAGGCGCGCGATCCTCGAAATCCCGCGGCCGAGTTGGCGCTCCTGCCGCTCGCCAGTTTTCTCCCGGCCATCCTCTTCGGCCCCTGGATCGGAGCGATCGTCGATCGTTCCGACACGCGGCGTGTCCTCATCCTCTCCGATCTCGCGCGCGGCATGGCCGTCCTGGCCATGATCCCCGCGACCATCTATGGAGGGCTCCCGGCGCTCTTCGCGCTCGTCTTCGCGCTCTACGTCGCCAACACCTTCTTCCTCCCCGCGCGTTCGGCCATCGTGCCGCTCCTCGTCCCGGCGGCGCAGCTCACCGAGGCCAACTCGCTCGCGACCTTCGCCGGCGTGGCCGCGACGATCGCGGGTTCGCTGGCGGGCGGCGCGCTGATCGACCGCTTCGGATGGCGATGGGGCTTCGCACTCAACGCCGCGACCTACTTCGTCTCGGTCATCGCACTCTGGCGCATCCGGATCGCGGCCCCCGCGCCGGCGCCGCGCCACGAGGCCGCCGCCGAGGGTCCCGCCGCGAGCGCGGCTTTCGCGCGCTACCGGAAACTCGCGGCCGAGATTCGCGAGGGGTTCTCCATCCTCCTACGCACGCCGCGCGCCTGGATGGTG
>JANOOP010000077.1:0-2522 GCA_031421415.1 Candidatus Eiseniibacteriota bacterium | reverse complement strand
CCTTCCACTCCCGCACGATCGGATGGCGCGTGGCGATCCGGGGCGCCGAGGAACGAAATCGCGCTGACGTCCTGGAGCGGCTTCGCGCCGATGGTCGCCGGGACGAAGCCCTCTCCGGTGTAGCGGAAGACGACCAGCGAGTCGTTCGAGAGCGGGAGGGGTCGGAAGAACCCCGTCTCCGTGTTGGTGACGATCTCCATGGCCCGGGACTCCAGGTCGAAGCGCCAGATGTTGGAGACCCCGGTGTAGTAGGAGGAACCGAAAAGGTAGCGGCCGTCGGGCGAGAAGACGAATCCGGTCGGGATCGAGGAGCCGAAATCGTGCAGGACGGCGATGGTGGCCGAGGAATCCCGCTGCATCAGCTCGGCGATCTCCATGATCCGGAGCGTCTGCCGGCCGCTCGGCTCGGCGAACGACGCCGAGAGCTTCGTACCGTCCGGGGAGATGTCGAGATCGTAGAGATCCTGGCCGAACGGCCACGACGCGATCCGGTTCCAGTCGCGGTAGGGCGCCGGGATCCGGACCAGCGTGGAGATCCCGTTGTAGTGCCGCACGCCCCAGAGGCTGCTGTCGGCGGCGTTGAAGGCGAGATCTCCGACGCGGAGGTCCTTCTGGAGGACGCGGGAGCGGCCGGTAGCCGGATCGAGGGCACAGAGATCGCGCCACGAGCTGTTGTCCTCGGTGTAGAAGAGGGTGCCGGTCGCGGGATCCCGCGCGATCGAGGTGACGAAGTAGAGGGCCGCGCCCTTCACGTCGCGGAGGCGGCGGGGCTCTCCCCCGTCCAGCGGGATCGCCGCGACCTGCCCGAACGCGCCGGGATACTGGACGCCGGCGTATAGGGTCCGTCGCTCCGGGTCGAGCACCGCGCGCGACACCGATCCGAGCGCCCGGGGGGAGAGGTCGCGATAGGGCGTGATCGGATAGCGGCGAATCGAGTCGAGGTTCGCCTGCTGGAAGCCCCGCTCCCAGGCGACCCACTCCTTCCACCCCTGGTCCAGCGAGCGGCCATAGACCTTTCGGAACTGCGAAGCGAAGTAGGGCTTGCTCCCCGGAGCGCGCGCGACCCACTTCACCAGCTGCTCGGGCCCATGCTCGAGGGCCAGGTAGGAGAGGAAGCGAGTTCCGTAGAGATAGGAGTTCACTCCGACCTGGAAGTCGACCTTCGTCCCCTCCGACTCGAGTCCCAGGGGGTCGTAGATCCGGTTCCCGTCGCGGATCATAGAGCGGAATACCATCTCGTCGTAGGGCCCCTGGGCGCGGCCCAACCCGCCGGCCATCCACGTCTCGAAGAAGACGGCCGCCCCCTCGTGAAACCACCGCGGCGCGGCGCGCCGGGGGACCGTCAGATAGGAGTAGATCATCGTCTCCGGATGGTCGCTCGATTCCCTGATCTTCCCCGAGAAGAGCCGCCGCGCGACGCGGTCGAATCCGGCCGCCTGGTCGAGCGCCACGACGTGGACCGCCTCGTGATTCATCGTGAAGTTCACGCGTTCGTTGGAGGGGCCCGTCTCGTAGACGAAGTTCACGGGGGCCACGTCCATCGAGAGCATGTTGCGGGGATTCACGGAGACGCCGGCGTTGCCGTAGTCGCTCGGGTCGCCGAGGACGATGTTCACCTTGTCCCAGGGGGTGTAGGAGAAGAGCGCCCGGTGGAACCGGAGCGAGTTCTCGAAGCATCGCGCGGCGTAGGGGGCGAGGTAGCTGAGCGTCGGTGCGTAGTAGACGACCCGGAAGTTGGGGGTCTCGAGGACCCGCGTCTCCGCGCGCGCGGGGAGGGCAGGGAGGTTCAGGAGGAGCGCCGCGGCCGCGGCCAGGATCGCGCCCGCGGCGCTCCTTCGACGTTGAATCATCGAGCTAATCCCCTTCCGGAGTCAGTGGGACGGTTCCCCCCGAAGCGGGCGCGCCAGGCGGACCGGGCGCCCCATTCGTGGGCCAAGCGAGGAAGCATACAACGAGAAGGGCGGCGCCGCTGCTCCTGCGCCGCCCTTCGCTTTCAGAAGGGAGATGTCGGGTCGTGTTGCCGGTCCTTGCTGCGTTACTCCGCCTCGTTGATCGCCGCGGCGACTTCGGGTGCCATGATCACCTTGCCGAGGTCTCCGGCCGACGCCAGCTTCGCGAAATCCTCGGAGCCGATCGCCTTGCTGAACTCGGGGTTCCCGAGGAGCTGGAGGAACTCGCCCGACGTCACGACCTGGGCGAACTCGGGGCTGTCGGCGATGGCCTTGAACTCCGCAGAGTTGACGATCGCCTCGAACTCGCGAGGGAGCTTGGTCTTCTCGAAATCGCGAATGACCTGGCCCTTCTCGAAGTCGCGCGGAACCTGGGCCTTCTCGAAATCGCGAATGACCTGAGCCCTCTCGAAGTCGCGGATCGTCTGCGCCTTCTCGAAGTCCCGGATCACCTGGGCCTTCTCGAAGTCCCGGATCGCCTGCGTCTTCTCGAAGTCGCGAGTCGGATGAGTCTTCTCGTAGTCGCGGATCACCTGGGCCTTCTCGAGGTCGCGGGGGGGGTGCGCCTTCGCG
>JANOOP010000076.1:0-2051 GCA_031421415.1 Candidatus Eiseniibacteriota bacterium | reverse complement strand
TTCCTGTCTCTCGCGACGCACGACGATCATCTCGACTTCCCCGTGCTCTACGGATCGGGACGGATCGGCTTCGTCTCCAAGGATCCCACGGCCACGAGCGGCGACCTCCGGCCGCTCCTCGAGACGATCATGAGCATCGTTCCGCCGCCGGTCATCGAGGACTCTCCGTTCAAGCTGATTGTCGCGAACATCGACTACTCCGACTACTTCGGCCGCCTGGCGGTCGGGCGCATTCACTCGGGCGAATTGACGCACGCCACGCCGCTGGCGGCCGTGAAGCCAGACGGCACGATGCTGGAGCGCGGGCGCGCCGCCAAGATCTACCTCTTCGAGGGAATCCATCGCGTGGAGGTGCAGCGCGCGGCGGCCGGTGACATCGTCGTCATCTCCGGGTTCCCCAAGATCGAGATCGGGCAGACGATTCTCGATCCGGAAGATCCGAATCCGCTCGCCGGAATCCGCGTCGACGAGCCGACCCTCTCGATGGAGTTCCGCGTGAACGATTCGCCGTTCGCGGGGCTCTCGGGCAAGTATCTGACGAGCCGCCACATTCTCGAGCGGCTGGAGCGGGAGCTGGAGCGAAACGTCGGGCTGCTGATGGAGCGGCATCCCGAGACCGATTCCTTCATGGTTCTCGGACGGGGTGAACTCTCGCTCTCGATCCTGGCGGAGACGATGCGGCGCGAAGGGTTCGAATTCGCCCTCGGCCGGCCGCAGGTGATCTTCCACCGCGACGCCTCCGGCCATCTCCTGGAGCCGTACGAGGAGCTGGTCATCGACTGCGACCAGGCCTACACCGGCGCGGTCATCTCCGCGCTGGGCGAGCGGCGCGGAGAGCTACAGCACCTCGGCAAGCACGGCGACCGGGCCCGCATGGAATTCTCGATCCCGTCGCGCGGCCTCCTGGGATTCCGCACCGAGTTCCTGACGCTGACGAAGGGAACGGGACTCCTCAATCACATGTTCGACGAGTACGGCCCGCACCGCGGATCGCTACCGAACCGCAAGCGTGGCGCGATGGTCGTGAAGGAAGGCGGCGACGTCACCGCCTACGCGCTGGACGCGCTCGACGACCGCGGCATCTTCTTCATCAAGCCGACCGAGAAAGTCTACGCGGGCCAGGTGGCCGGCGAGCAGGTGAAGGACGGCGACATGGTGGTCCAGACGTGCCGGAAGAAACACCTGACCAACATGCGCGCGTCGGGCTCCGAGAAGGGAATGCTGCTGACGCCTCCCCGCGAGCTGACGATCGAAACGGCGATCGAGTGGATCAACGACGACGAGCTGGTGGAGGTCACCCCCGACGCGATCCGCGTTCGGAAGCGGGTACTCGACCACAACAAGCGGAAGCCCGCGGAGGGATAGCGCGCGGCGGCCGCGGCCTGGTTCACCGCGGAAACCACCGGGACCGCAAGACTCGAGAAGCGATGCGCGCCCGCTCCGGCCTAGGCCGGGGTGGGCGTTTCGTTTTGGCCGCGGCCCCGGCCACGGCCGCCGAGCATGCGGCGCCAGATCGCGCGCACGAAGCGGAAGAGAACCACGAGGATCACGATCGAGGCGACGAGAAGAATCGCCACGACGCCGATCGCGATGGCGGGGTGCGTGACCGCGAGCCACGAGAGGCCGATCGCCAGGAGGTCCTCGGCGAAGCTAATGGCCGCGGTGCTGAACGGCTCCGGGCTGGCGTTGACGGCGCCTCGAGTCGCGGCTTTGGTTGAGTGCGCGGTCAGGGCGATGGTGCCCGCGAGAAGCGCCGCCGCGATCCGCCACACTTCGGGAACCGAGCCCGCGGCCGGCGCCACCGCCGCGTAGGCGAGGAGTGCCGCCGCGGGCGGGCGGATGAAGGTGTGGATGGCGTCCCAGACGTGGTCGACCGCGGGGATCTTGTCGGCGACGAACTCGACCAGGTAGAGCGCGATCGCCAGTCCCAGGACGACGGGATGCGCCAGGACGGCGAGCGAGGGCGGAAGCGCGATCGCCTCGAACCGGTGAAGCAGCCCAAGTGTCGCGACCGTCGCGTAGAGATTGATGCCCGACGCGAACGACGCGCA
>JANOOP010000075.1:0-8491 GCA_031421415.1 Candidatus Eiseniibacteriota bacterium | reverse complement strand
TGACTCCGGCGTCGGCTGCGCACTTCGCGTTCACCGCACTCGCCGATGACGACGCCGTCCATGGGGACGGAGACGGCCGTGTCGACGCCGGAGAAGCGTTCGGATTCTCGGGGAGTGTGACGAACAGCGGCGCGGGCTCCTCGGGCGACCCGGTCACGATCGAGATCGAGGCGCTCTCGGGCGACCTCGTCGTGGAGCAGGCCACCGCGACTATCGCCGGACTGGCGCCGGGCGGGAGCGCCGCGATCCCTTCGTCGCTCCGGGTCCTGGCGAGCGCGTTTCCGAATGCCATGCGCCTCGGCCGGCTGCGGCTCATCGCGCGCGACGGATCGCGCGCCGACACGGTGATCGCCGGCATCGGCGTGGCCGCGGCGTCGCTCCTCCCCAGCGCCTCGACGCTCACCGACGACGCGCCGGGCGACGGGGACGGGATTCCCGAATCGGGGGAGACGGCGGCGTGGTCGTGGCGGATCGCGAACGAGGGGAGCGGCGCCGCGCGCGGCGTGACGCTGCGCGCCCGGACGCCGGCCGCGGGCGTCACGATCCTCGACTCCATCGCGGCCGTGGCCGATCTCGACCCGGGCGCGTCGGCGCCGGCCAGCCTCTCGATCCGCTTCTCCCTCTCGGCGCCTGTCGCCGGCCGTCTCTTCGATCTCCACCTTCTCGACGGAAGAGGGCACACGTGGATCGTGCCTGTTTCGCGCGGCGCGCTCCCGGCCGCGCCGGCCGGGCTCCGCGTGCATGGCTCCACCGATACCGGCATCGAGCTGGCGTGGTCCGCCGCGCCGGCCCCCGGGCTCCTCGGCTATCACGTACATCGCGCGCTCGACGACGGATCGCCGCTGGGCCGCGTGACCTCGGCGCCGACGCGCGCGATTCCTCGCTATCAGGACACCGGGCTCGGACTCCTCACGCGCTACCGCTACGCCGTGAGCGCCGTCGATTCGAGCGGCAACGAGGGAGCGCTCTCCCTGCCGGTCGTCGCCAGCACGACGCCGCCGACCGTCGCGGGGTGGCCCGCCGAGATGGGGCAGCCGACCTCGTCGAACGTCACCCTCGGCGACCTGGATGGGGACGGGAATCCGGAGCTGGTCGTCGGAAGCGACTACCTCTACGCCTTCCACGCCGACGGGACGGAGGTGCGGGACGGCGACGCGAACCCCGTCTCGACCGGGATCTTCTCGACGCTCCTCCACAACATCGCCTCCTCGCCGGCCATCGCCGACCTCGATCTCGACGGAACGCCCGAGATCGTCGTCGCCTCGTGGAACGACTCGCTCGTGGCCGTCTTCCGCGCCAACGGCACGCTCCTTCCGGGCTGGCCCAAGAAGGGAGGCGCGCCGTTTTGGTCGTCGCCCGCGATCGGCGACATCGACAACGACGGACAGCTCGAGGTCGTCGTCGGGTCGAACAGTTCCCGCCTCTACGCCTGGCACGCCGACGGAACCGAAGTGCGCGACGGCGACGCGAATCCCGCCACGGACGGCGTGCTCTTCGTCCCGATCGGGTCGGTCATCTCCTCGCCGGCGATCGCCGACATCGACGGCGATCTCACGAGGGAGATCATCTTCGGCACCTCCGCCGGCCGCGTCTATGTCATCCACCCCGACGGACCCTTGCCGGGGTGGCCCTTCGTCGCAACCGGCCTCTTCAGCTCCTCGCCAGCCATCGGGGACATCCTTGCGGCGCCCGGCCTGGAGATCGCCGTGGCTTCGTCGAACGACAGCCTTTACGTGCTGACCGCAGACGGCGCCCGCGCAACGGACTGGCCCCAGCCGGTCGAACTGACGCCGGGCAACGGCCGTACGAATTCGCCGGTGCTGGCGCCGCTCCGCGCGTCGCTTGGAGACTTGGCGCTCCAGGTCATCGTGGCCGGTGGCGACGGATCGCTCCGCGCCTTCGAGCCGAACGGGAGCGTGACGCCCGGCTTCGCGTCGCTCTCGATGGGCGCGGCGACCGAGGCCTCGCCCGCGGTGGCCGATCTCGATGGCGACGGAGCCGCGGAGATCCTGATCGGTGCGGAGGACCGCCGTCTCTACGCCTTCCACTCGGACGGATCCAGCGTCAGCGGATTCCCGATCGAGATCGGGGCCGAGGCGCGGAGCACGCCGGCCGTCTGGGACATGGACGGCGACGGGGCGGCCGAGATCGCGCTCGCGGGCTGGGATCGGAAGATCCACGTCTGGCGCTATCCCGGCATCTTCTCGCCGCTCAGCGCCCCGTGGCCGATGTGGCGCCACGACAACTGGCACACGGGACTCATGAGCTTCCCCATTCTGACCCGCGCCGATCCGCCCCCGGCCCCGGCGCCCGCTCCCGCGCCGCCGGCGCGGCCATGGCTGGCGCGGAATCGGCCGAATCCTTTCAACCCCTCGACCGTGATCGGCTTCGGCGTGCCGGGGCCGGAGCGAGCCGAGGTGAGGCTCCGCGTCTTCGACGTGGCGGGCCGCCTGGTGGCGACGCTGGTTTCCCGGCGGTTCGATCCCGGCTATCATGAGGTCCGCTGGGACGGCCGCTCGGACCGCGGCGGGTCGCTCGGATCGGGCGTTTATCTGGTAAGGGCTGAAATCGGTCCGGCGACGCTGTCGCGCAAGCTGGCGCTGATTCGCTGAGTCTCGCGCCGGGGAATTCCGACCCGGAGCGGCATCGCGATCCTTTCCTTCCTTCTCTCGAGGAGTGTTCATGAGCGGACCGGTCCGCGTGCGCTTCGCGCCGAGCCCGACGGGCTATCTTCACGTCGGCGGCGCGCGCACCGCGTTGTTCAACTATCTCTTTGCCCGCCACCACGGCGGGACGTTCGTGCTCCGCATCGAGGACACCGACCGCGAGCGCTCCACGCAGGAATCGGTCGGGGCGATCTTCGACGGGCTCCGGTGGCTGGGGCTCCAGTGGGACGAAGGGCCCGACGCCGGCGGCACGCACGGCCCCTACTTCCAGAGCGAGCGGCTCCCGGGCTACGCCGAGGCCGCGCGACGGCTCCTGGCGGAGGGGAAAGCGTATCGATGCTTCTGCGCTCCCGAGGAACTGAAGCGGCGGCGGGAGGCGGCACTCGGGCGGGGAGAACCGCCGAAGTACGATCGCGCCTGCCTGGCGCTCCCGCCGGGCGAGGCCGACGCGCGCGCCGCGAAGGGGGAACCCCACGCGATCCGCTACCGCATGCCCGACGAAGGCGGCACGACGTGGCCCGACGCCGTCCGCGGCGACGTGACGTTTCAGAACGCCATCCTGGACGATCTGGTGATCTTTCGCGCCGACCAGCACCCGACCTACAACTTCGCGGCGGTGGTCGACGACGCTGCCATGGAGATCACGCACGTCATCCGCGGCGACGACCACATCTCGAACACGCCACGCCAGCTCTGTCTCTACGACGCCCTCGGCCTCACGCCGCCGATCTTCGGGCACGTGCCGATGATCCTCGGCCCCGACGGCACGCGGCTCTCCAAACGGCACGGCGCCCAGGCGGTGACGGAGTTCCGCGACGCGGGCTACCTCTCCGAGGCGCTCGTCAATTTCATGGCGCTTCTGGGCTGGGCGTACGACGGCGAGCGGGAGATCTTCACCATGGAGGAACTGGCGAAGGCCTTCACCCTGGAGCGGGTCTCGAAGAATCCCGCCATCTTCAACTATGAGAAACTCGACTGGATGAACGGGGAATACTTCCGCGCGCTTCCGCTCCCGACGCGCGCCGGAATGGTCGCCGCGCATCTGCTCGAGACGAACGCGCTCCCACCCGAGGCGTACGCCGATCGCCCGTATCTGGAGCAGGCCGTCGCGGCGGTGGGGGACCGGATGAAACGCCCGCAGCACTTCCTCGACTACGCCGCCTACCTCTTCGTCGATCGCGTGGAGCCGGAGCCGGGCCCCTGGGCCGAACTTCAGGCGAAGGCGGGCGCCGCGGGGAGGCTGCGCCGCTTCGCCGAGCTTCTGGAGGGAGACGTCGCGTTCGAGCACGATCCGCTCGATCTGGCGGCGCGCGCGCTCGCCACGGAGGCGGGAGTCAAGTTTGGAGATCTGGTCATGCCGGCGCGCATCGCTCTGACCGGGAAGAAGGTGAGCCCCGGGATCTTCGACGTGATCATGCTCCTCGGGCGGGAGCGGACCGTGCGCCGGCTGCGCGACATGGCGGGTCGGCTCGAGAGCGCGTCGCCCGCGGCGGCATCCTGACCGCCGCGTGAGCGATCCGGGCGGCCTCCCTCCCGCGCTGAAGGGACTTCGCGTCGCGCTCGTCCACGACTGGCTGACGGGGATGCGCGGGGGCGAGAAGTGCCTCGAGGTGCTGGCGGAGATGTTTCCGTCCGCCGACCTCTACACCCTCGTCCACCAGAAGGGGACGGTGGCTCCCGTCATCGAGAACCGCCGCGTCGTCGAGTCGTGGATCGCGCGCCTCCCGGGTGGGCGGAAACACTATCGCTGGTACGCCCCCTTTTTTCCGCTGGCGATCGAGTCGTTCGATCTGAGCGCCTACGATCTCGTCGTCTCCACGAGCCACTGCGTCGCGAAAGGGGCCGTGACGCGCGCCGACACGCTCCACGTCTGCTACTGTTTCACGCCCGTCCGTTATTTCTGGGATCTCTATCCCGAGTATTTCGGCCCGGGGAAGGGAAGCACCGTCTCGCGCGCCACGGCGCCGCTCCTGGGGCACTACTACCGGCTCTGGGACCGCGTGAGCGCCGATCGCGTCGATCTCTTCATCGCCGACTCCCAGCACGTGCGCGGCCGGATCGCGAAGCACTACCGCCGCCGTTCGCTCGTCATCCATCCGCCGGTCGATACCGCCGCGTTCACCCCGGCGCATGCTCCGGCCGCCAAGGATTCACCGTATCTCGTCGTCTCCGCGCTCGTCCCGTACAAGGGCGTGGAGCGGACCATCCGCGTCTGCGCCGCCCGCCGCGTGCCGCTGCGAATCGTGGGAACGGGACCCGATGAGGGCCGCCTTCGCGCGCTGGCCGGTCCGGGGGCGCGGTTCGACGGTTGGCTCTCGGCCGAGGCGCTCCGCGACGCCTATCGCGACTGCCGGGCGCTGATCCAGGCGCACGAGGAGGACTTTGGGATCGCTCCGGTCGAAGCGCTGGCAGCGGGACGCCCGGTCGTCGCGCTGGCGAGGGGCGGTGCATCGGAGGTCGTGACGCCGGAGTGCGGCGTCCTCTACGACGATCCGACCGACGCCGGGCTCGACGCGGCGCTGACCGAGTTCGAGCGCCTCACGTTCGACTCGGAGGAGCTCCGTCGGCGCTCGCTTCACTTCTCCCGCGACGCCTACCGCGACCGGATGACCGACGCGCTCGTCCGCGCCACGGAGCGCTTCGCCGCCCGGAAGGGTGCTCCGTTCCCCCTCGACCCGGAGCACCCCGAGTAGCGGAGCGGCTACTTCGGCACGTCGCGGAGATCGCCCGCGACGACGAGGTGCATCCGATCCGGGTGGAGATGCTTCCGGATCGCCGCGTTCACCTCTTCCCGCGTCACCGCGCGAAACCGCGCGGGGTATTCGTCCAGGTATTTCGGACCGAAGCCGTACTTCTCGGCGTAGGTGAGCTGCGTGGCGACCCCCGCGTTCGTGCCGAGGCGGACCTGGAAATTGCCGGCGAAGAAGTTCTTCTGCGTCTCCACCTCCTCCGTGGTGATCCCGTCTCGAACGTACTGGGCGATCACCTCGCGCGAGGAGCGGATCGCCTTCGCGGCGTTCTGCGGCGCCACGGCGGCGATGACGGCCCAGGCCCCGTCGATCTCGTCGGTCCAGAAGAAACGCGAGACGATCGAGTACGAAAGCCCCTCCGTGTCGCGCACGCGCTTTCCGACGCGCGACGTCAGTCCCGACTGTCCCAGCGCGGCGTTCGCGATGAGCGCGGCCTCGTAGTCGGGGTCGCGCCGGGCGAGTCCGCTCGCGTGTCCGATGTAAAAATCGGTGTTGGCCTTGCCCGACAGCGTCTCCACTGCTTCCTGTGCGCTTCCCGGCTCGGTGCGCGGAGGCGTCGGCGCGGGCTTGGCGCCGCGCGACATCCCGCCGAAGAGCGACGCGACGAGCGCGATCGTCTCCCGCGGATCGACATCGCCGACGATGGAAAGGACGGTCCCCGACCCGACGAAGCGCTCCGCGTGGTAGGCGCGGAGCCCGGCGGCCGTCGCGCCGTCGAGGCTCGCCATCATCGCCTCGCGCGTCGGCGCCGCGTAGGGATGTTCCGCCGGGTAGATGACGCGCGAGAGTCGGTCGGCGGCGCGCTGGCGGGTGTCGTCGTCGCCCTTCAAGACCTCGGCGCGGAGTTCCTCCTTTGCCTTCACCAGTTCGTCCGCCGCGAAATTCGGGCGGAGCAGGTCGTCGGCCAGCGTCTCGAGGAGGAGCCTCAAGTCGCGAGCCATACCGGAGCCGACGATCGAAGTCTCTTGAAGATCCGAGACGATCGCGAGACGGGCCCCGGCGTCGTCGAGGCGCGCCGCCATCTCGCGCTTGTCGCGCCCACCGGCGCCACGCGTCACCATTTTCGCCACCAGGGAGGGAACGGCCGGCCGGCCCTCGGGCGCGTGGATGCGTCCGGAGAGAACGATGCCGTGCATCGCGACAGTGGGGAGCGTGCGGTTCGAAAGAACCTGGACGACGAGTCCGTTCGGCAGTTCCTCCCGCACCGTCCGCGACGCGAACCGCGCCGCGTCGGCCCGATCTTCCGTGTTGGACGCGCCACCCGCGCCCGCGCGCTTGGTCTTCGCCTTGCTCTTCGGCTTCGGCGCCGCCTTTGCCGGCGGCGCGCTCGCCTCTTCCCGCCGCGGGACGTACCAGCCGACCGTCGCCTTGTCGGGTTGGAAATAGGTCGCTGCCACCCGCTTCACGTCGTCCGCGGCGACCTTTCTGAGTCCGTCGACGTACGACACGAACCACGTCCAGTTCGCGGAGGCCACCGCCTCGCCCAGCGAGGAGGCGAGTTCGTAAGTTCCGTCACGGCCGCGCACGGTCGCGACCTCCAGCTTCTTCTTCGCGCGTTCCAACTCGTCCGCCGAGACCCCGTCGCGCGCGACGGAGGCGAGCGCCGACTTCAGGGCGCCTTCGACCACCTCGTGCGACGAGGCCGGCGCCACGGTGGCCTGGACGGAGAAGGGATAGGGATCGGCCAGCGTGTAGTTCCAGGCGTCGATCTCCGTCGCCAGCTGCTTCTCCACCAGGCCCTGGTAGAGCCGCGAGTTCACGCCGGACGCCAGGATCATCTGGAGAAGCTCCAGCGGGAGAAAGTCAGGGTGGAGCGAACCGGGGCGGAGGTAGGCGATCTGGACGATCCCGAACGTGCCGGGGCGCCTCACGACGACGCGGCGCTCGCCCTCCTGCGGCGGCTCGACGGTGATCACCCGGGGAATCGGCTCCTTGGAGCGCGGGAACGCGCCGAATTCACGATCGAAGAGGCGCAGCGCCGTCGCGCGATCGAAGTCGCCCACCACGATCGCGGTCGCGTTGTCGGGATGGAAGTAACGGCGGTAGTGCTCGCGAAGGGTCTCCGTCGAGACGCCCTCGATGTCGCTCCGGTAGCCGATCGTATCCCAGTGATAGGGGTGCGCCGTGACCGACGCCCCGACGACGGCCTTGTCGAGTGCGCCGTAGGGGTTGTTCTCGCCGATCTCGTACTCGTTCCGGACCACGGACATCTCCGGCTGCCGCTCGGAGTCGAGAAGAAGCGCCCGCCCCAGCCGGTCGGCCTCGATCTTCATCGCGAGCTCGAGCTTGTCGGAGGGAAGCGTGGAGTAGCCGGTCATCCGGTCGTTCCAGGTCGTCATGTTGGAGGAGCCGAAATCGGCCCCGGCTTCGTAGAGCACCTCCTGAAAGGTCTTCTTCCCGTTCGCCTTTCCGAAGTTCCTCGTGCTCTTGTTGAACAGGAGGTGCTCCAGGAGGTGCGCGGAACCGGTGGCCCCGGGCCACTCGTTCCTCGAGCCGACGTGGTAGACGACGAGAAACGTGACGACGGGAACGCTCCGGTTCGGCACCAGAAGGACGTTCATCCCGTTCGAGCGGAGGCGGAATTCGGCGATCCCGCCCAGCGAATCGACGCGCTCGACGTTCGCGGGAAGCGACCGCTCCCCGCGCAGCGCCTCGCGCGGCTGCGCGGACGCGGGCGCCGGAGCGAGCAGGAAGCCGAGCAGCGACAGCAAAGCCACCGCGGCGGCGGCGAAGCCGTGGCGAGACGTCATGAGATGGGCCCTTTCCGTGTCGGGTTCGTCGGGATCAACGGGATTCGACGGGGTTGGATAGGGGAAATGGGGGAAGCCGGATGGTAGCGCTACGGGGAATCGAACCCCGGTTTGATGGCTGAGAACCATCCGTCCTGACCCCTAGACGATAGCGCCCCATCCGGCTTCCTCGCGCGGATCGCTACGTTGGCTGGGGGAAGAGGATTCGAACCCCTGTACCGTGGTCCAGAGCCACGTGTCCTACCACTGGACGATCCCCCAGAAAGGAGGACCAGACTACCATCCTCGCGGAAAGCCGTCAACGTGGACGCCCTCTTAGCCTTAC
>JANOOP010000074.1:0-9747 GCA_031421415.1 Candidatus Eiseniibacteriota bacterium | reverse complement strand
CGCCCTCGACCCCGATCATCTCGCCGCGATGGGGACCATCGTCGCTCGGGAGCGCCGCGCTCGCCGTTCCACTCGGACGGTTGACCCGCCCGGGTTCGCCGCTCAAGCGCTGGATCCCCGCCATCTCGGGGATCGTGAGCGTTGGCTGCGGGATCGTTTTGGCGTCGCAAGTCGCTTGACGACGCCCGTGGCATGTGACATAGTTCACAAAGTTTTTTCCGGCATGCGACCTTTGCGCAACCTGCTGGTACCAAGGAGGTAATGAGACCCGCGGTGAGCCTTTTGACCGGAAACCGCTTCCTCCTCCTACTCGTCGTCGCCGTGCTGGGCGCGGGCGCGTGGGCGTTCTTCGATAGCTTCAGCAATATCGGATACGCCCCCACCCAGCCGATTCCGTTCAGCCACAAGGTGCACGCCGGCGTTAACAAAATTCCTTGCCTCTACTGCCATTCCAGCGCGGAGCGATCGCGTCACGCGACCGTTCCCGCCGGGAATGTCTGCATGAACTGCCATATCGTCGTGGCGACCGACAAACCGAACATTCAGAAACTGACGAGCCTCTACCAGTCGGATCAGGTCGTGCCGTGGGTCCGGGTCCACCGGCTCCCCGATCACGTCTATTTTCCTCACAAGTGGCACGTCGCGAAGGGAATCGCCTGCCAGCAGTGCCACGGCGCCGTCGAGACGATGGACGTCGTGAAGCAGGTGCAGCCGCTCAAGATGGGGTGGTGCATCACCTGCCACAGGCAAAACAAGGCAACGCAGGAGTGCAGCGCATGTCACATGTAGAGGGGAACGGATCCCCCAAGTACTGGACGAGCATCGCCGACCTCGAAGGGGATCCGGGAGTCCGCGCGCTTCAGTCGCGCGAGTTCCGCACGCCGAGCGAAGAGCCGACCGACATTCCCTCCCGCCGCGACTTCTTGAAACTGCTCGGCGCCGGCGCGGCATTCGCGGCCGCGGGCTGCGCCCGGAGGCCGGTGGAGAAGATTCTTCCGTATCTGAAGGCGCCCGAGGAGATCACCCCCGGGAACGCCCTTTATTACGCCACCACGTGTGGAGGGTGCCCGGCAGCCTGCGGCGCGCTGGTGAAGACGCGCGAGGGGCGCCCGATCAAGCTCGAAGGCAATCCCGACCACCCGCTCACGCGCGGCGGTCTCTGCGCCCGCGGGCAGGCGTCGGTCCTCGATCTCTACGATCCCGACCGCCTCAAGGCGCCGGCCCTCGTCGATCGTGCCAACGGCGCCGCGCGCGCCGGGACGTGGGGCGAGGTTGACAAGAAGGCGGTTCGCGCGTTCCACCAGGCGATGGCGCAGGGAAAGGCAGTCGTCCTCCTCACGGGCACGATCACCAGCCCCTCGACGGTGGCCCTCACGCGCGACTTCCTGGCGAACTTCCCGTCGGCGGAACACGTTGTCTACGACGCCGTCTCGAACGACGCCCTCGCGCGTGCGCAGGAACTCTCGTACGGCGAGCGCCTCGTTCCCGGCTACAACTTCGACAAGGCCGACCTGATCGTCACGCTCGGCGCCGATTTCCTCGGCACGTGGCTCTCTCCGGTCGAGTTCGCGCGCGGTTATTCGCGCCGACGCCGGCCCGAATCGGGCGCCATGAATCGCCTGATCGCCATCGAGCCGTCCATGAGTCTCACCGGGACGAACGCCGACCAGCGGATCCGCGTCCGCCCCGAGGACCTCTATCCCGTCGCGATGGCGCTGGCGAACGAACTGCTGGTTCGCGAGCCGCGCGGAGGCATGGCGGGCGACGCCGCGGTCGTGGAGGCGCTCCGTCCGTTCCCGGCCGATCGCGTCGAAGCGTCGGCGGGGCTGTCGCAGGGATCGCTGACGGGGCTGGCGAACGAGCTTTGGGAGGCGCGCGGCAGAAGTCTCGTCGTCGCCGGTCCGCAGGCGGCGCCGGCCGCCCACGCGGTCGCGCTGCAGACCGCCGTGAACGTGCTGAACAGCGCCCTCGGAAACGAAGGCGTGACCGTGACGGCCGGCTCGGCGTCGCGCCAGGCGCAGGGCTCGGAGGAGGCGATGACGCGCCTGGTCGAGCGGATGCGCGCCGGCGACGTTGGCGTCCTCCTGGTCCAGGGCGCGAATCCCGCCTTCACGCTGCCGGCCGCGGTCGGATTCACCGACGCCCTCAAGCGTGTTCCCTTCGTCGTGTCGTTCGCCGAACGGCTCGATGAAACCGCCTCGCTGGCCGACGCGGTCGCGCCCGACGCGAATTTCCTCGAATCGTGGAACGATCACGAGCCGCGACGCGGCGTTCGAAGCTTGACCCAGCCGGCCATTTCGCCGCTCTGCGACGTCCGCCAGTTCCAGGATTCGCTCCTCGCCTGGGCTCGCTACCTCGGCAAGGGGCCGCTCGGGGCCTACACCGGTTCGTGGCACGACTGGCTCAAGGAGCGCTGGCGCGCCGAGGTCTACCTGGCCGTCGACCCCGCCGCGCCGTTCGAACTCTTCTGGGAAGGGGCGCTCCGCTCCGGCGTCGTCTCCACGGGAACGCCTGCCGACGCGGCGCGGCCGTTCCGCTCCGGCTGCATGGCGGGACTCCCCGAAATGGGCGCGCGCGCGGAGGGGTCGCTGACGCTGGTCCTCTACGCTCCGGTGTCGATGTACGACGGCCGAAGTGCGAACAACGCCTGGCTCCAGGAACTCCCCGATCCAGTTACGAAGGTCTCGTGGGACAACGTTGCCCTCGTTTCGCCGTCCCGCGCGAAGCAACTCGGCCTCATCGGGCCGACGGAAAGCGTCCTCGCGTCCGAGGTGATCCTCGTCGACGCCGGCCACGCGAAGATCGAGATCCCGGTCCATGTCCAGCCGGGGCTTCACCCCGACGTGATCGCCATCGCCATCGGCTACGGCCGGACCGCGTCGGGCCGCGTGGGGAATCGCGTCGGGCAGAACGCCTACGTGCTTGCCCAGGCGACCGGCGGCCGGATCGGGACGGCGGGCATCCCGGTGAAGGTCCAGAACACGGGACGCCGCGCCCCGGTGGCCATGTCGCAGGGGCATCAGTCGGCGGAAAATCGCCCCATCATCTATGAGACCTCCTTCCAGGAGTACCAGAAGGATCCCCGGGCGGGGAACGAGTCGCACGGCCACCTGCCGAGCATGTGGACGCGCCACAAGTACCCCGGCCACAAGTGGGGGATGGCGATCGATCTCACCTCGTGCATCGGCTGCAGCGCCTGCATGGTCGCGTGCCGCTCCGAGAACAACGTCCCCGTGGTCGGCAAAAAGGTCGTCCTGCAGGGCCGCGAGATGGACTGGATCCGGATCGACCGCTACTACTCCGGCGACCCCGAGAATCCGGACACCGTCCACCAGGCGATGCTCTGCCAGCACTGCGAAAACGCGCCGTGCGAGACCGTCTGCCCGGTTCTGGCGACGACGCATTCGGCGGAGGGTCTGAACGTGCAGACCTACAACCGCTGCGTCGGCACGCGGTACTGCTCGAACAACTGCCCCTACAAGGTCCGCCGCTTCAACTGGTGGGAGTACAGCGAGGTCAAGGAGAAGTCGCTCCGGCTGGTGCTCAATCCGGACGTCACGGTGCGGACGAAGGGGATCATGGAGAAGTGCACGTTTTGCGTGCAGCGGATCCGGGACGGCAAGGAGCACGCGAAGGCGCTGGGGATCGCGGTCAAGGACGGCGACATCCAGACCGCCTGCATGCAGACCTGCCCGACCGACGCCATCGTCTTCGGCGATCTGAACGACCCGCAGAGCCGCGTGGCCAAGCTCGCCAAGAACGAGCGCGGCTACACCGTGCTCGAGGAGCTCAACACGCTCCCTTCGATCACCTATCAGACGAAGGTTCGGAATCGCGAGGAGGCCTCCGCGTGAGCGACCACGCCGTCGCGGCCCTGGGCGAGCCGCCGCTCATCGATTCCCGGAAGTCGTTCGCGGACGTCACGACGGAAGTCGCCGCGCCGACCAGTCAGAAGCCGGGGATGCTCTGGAAGGTCGCCTTCGCCTTCTGCCTCCTCCTGGTCGGGCAGATGGGCGCCACGCTCGCCTACCAGATGCAGGTGGGCCTCGGCATTCTCGGCATCATGCACCCCGTCAGCTGGGGCACCTACATCACCAACTTCGTCTTCTGGATCGGCATCGGGCACGCCGGAACGCTGATCTCCGCCATTCTGCATCTCTTCCGGCAGCGGTGGAGGACGGCGATCAACCGTTCGGCCGAGGCCATGACGATCTTCGCGGTCATGACGGCGGGACTCTTCCCGCTGATCCACGTCGGCCGCCCGTGGTTCGCCTATTGGCTCGTGCCCTATCCCAACTGGCGCCTGCTCTGGGTTAACTTCCGGTCGCCTCTCATCTGGGACGTCTTCGCGGTCAGCACCTACTTCACGATCTCGCTCTGCTTCTGGTACGTCGGCCTCATCCCCGACTTCGCCACGCTGCGCGATCGCGCGACAGGCTGGAGGCGCACCATCTACGGGCTCCTCTCGCTCGGATGGCGGGGAAGCGAGCGGCACTGGCAGCACTACGAGCGCGCCTACATGATGCTGGCGGGCCTCTCGACGCCGCTGGTCCTCTCGGTCCACAGCATCGTCTCCTTCGACTTCGCGACGTCGCTTCTGCCCGGCTGGCACACGACGATCTTCCCGCCCTACTTCGTGGCGGGCGCCATCGTCTCCGGCTTCGCCATGGTGGTGACGCTCCTCGTGATCCTCCGGAAGGTCTTCAAGATGGAGGACTACGTCACGCTCCACCATCTCGAGAACATGAACAAGATCATTCTGGTCACGAGTATGATGGTCGCCTACGCCTACGCGACGGAGTTCTTCATCGCCCTCTACAGCGGGAACCCGTTCGAGCGGTTCACGTTCATGAACCGCGCCGGCGGTCCCTACTGGTGGGCCTATTGGACGATGGTCACCTGCAACGTCGTCGTGCCGCAGCTCTTCTGGTTCAAGCGGCTCCGCCGGAGCCTGGTGGTCATGTTCGTCGTGTCGCTCCTGGTGAACGTGGGGATGTGGTTCGAGCGCTTCACCATCATCATCACGTCGCTCCATCGCGACTTCCTGCCTTCCACCTGGGGCTACTACCGCCTGACGGTGTTCGACTGGAGCGTCCTGGTGGGATCGTTCGGATGGTTCTTCATGTGGTTTCTCCTCTTCTGCCGCTTCTTCCCGGCGATCTCGATCGCCGAGGTGAAGGGGGTGCTCTGGGCGGCGAAGCAGGACGCCAAGATCGCGCCGAAGGAAGCCGCTCATGGCTAATCCGTTCGCGAAGAAAACGCCCCTGCGCGGCGTCCTGGCTCTCTACGAGGATCCGGACACGCTGCTTCTCGCGGCGGCCAGGGTGCGCGATCACGGCTTCGCCAACGCGGATGCCTACACGCCCTATGCGGTGCACGGTCTGAGCGAGGCGCTCGGTATCCGGAAGTCGTGGATTCCCTTCGTGACGCTCGTCATGGGGTTGGGTGGGGCGGGGCTCGGGATGCTGTTTCAGATCTGGACCTCGGCGTACGACTGGCCGATCAATATCGGCGGCAAGCCGATGATCTCGCTGCCGGCGTTCATTCCGGTCACCTTCGAAATGGGAGTCCTCCTCGGCGGCACGATGACCCTGGCCGCGCTCCTCGTCGCGTGCGGGCTGCCCGATTTCAGCACGCCGATCCTCGACCGCGACCTGACCCATGACCGCTTCGCCATCTTCATCCCGGAGTCGGGCCGCGAGTGGAACGAGGCCCGGACGCTCGAATTCATGCAGACCACGAAACCGGTCGAGCTGAGAGTGGTCCGTGCGTAGCCCCTGGCGCCTCGCGCGCGTCGTCCTGACCGGTCCGCTTCTCGCCGCGATCCTGGCGGCTGGCTGCTCCACCAAGAAGAAGCCGACACTCGAGTACATGCCCGACATGTCGTACGGGCCGCGCATCGGCGCGCAGTACGAGGATCCGCTCCGACCCGGCGAGCCCTCCATGCGAATGCCTGTGGCCGGTACCGTGCCGCGCGACTACACGCCGTATCGCTACGCGCAGGCCGACACGGCGCAGGCGCAGGTCGAACTCTCGAACCCCCTTCCGCGCACCGCCGAGGTCCTGGGCCGCGGGCAGCGGGTCTACATGACCTACTGCGCCGTCTGCCACGGCGAGAAGGGCGACGGGCAGGGCTACATCGTTCCGAAATTCCCGATGCCTCCGCCGCTCTACTCCGACAAGGTCCGGAACTGGAACGATGGGCGGATCTTCCACGTCATCAGCCGGGGGCAGAACCTGATGCCCTCGTATGCGTCGCAGATCCTCCCCGAGGATCGCTGGGCCGCCATCCACTTCGTCCGCGCGTTGCAGCGCGCGGCGCATCCGAACGCGCAGGACGTGACGCCATGAACCACGCGACCGCCGCCCACGGCACCACCGACGCGCTCCGCGCGCGCGTCGCCCCGATCGCCGCGCCGGTAGGCCTGAAGGCGATGTTCGGCCTGCTGATGGCCATCGGCGCCGCCGCGTTCCTGCTGGAGGTCCGCAGCGACCCGACGCGCGCCTACGCCGCTTTCCTGCTCGGCTACTTCTACACGCTGGGTCTGGCGCTTTTCGGGACGCTCTTCACGGCGATCCATTACCTCGTGGGGGCCACCTGGAGCGTGGTCGTCCGGCGCGTGGCGGAATCGTTCACGTCGTACCTGCCGGTCGCCTTCCTCCTCTTCTTCGTGCTCCTGCTCGGCGTCCCGCACCTCTACGTCTGGTCGAATCCGGGTGTGCCGGCGCACGGCGTGGACGCGGACCACCTGACGAAGGGGGGATGGCTCACCCCGTCGGCGTTCGCGATTCGTGGCATCCTCGCCCTGACCGTCTGGTCGCTCTTCGGCTGGTTCTTCGTCCGCAACTCCACGAGGCAAGACCACACGCGCGATCCGCGTCTCACCCGATCGAGTGCGAAGGCGGCGGCCCTCTTCGTGCCGGTCTTCGCCATCACGCTCACGGTGATCAGCTTCGACTTCCTCATGTCGCTCGAGCCGCTCTGGTTCAGCACCATGTTCGGCGTCTACTGCTTCGCCGGCCTCTGGCAGGCTGGCCTGGCCACGCTGACGATCACGGTGGTGCTCCTTCGGCGCCAGGGGGCGCTCCAGGGAATCGTGAACAAAATTCACTACCACGATCTCGGCAAGTACATGTTCGCCTTTTCGGTCTTCTGGATGTACATCGCGTTCTCCCAGTTCATGCTGATCTGGTACGCGAACCTTCCGGAAGAGATCGAGTGGTTCATCCCGCGCACCTACTCGGCCTGGGGCGGGCTCGGCATCGCGCTCATGGCCTTCAAGTTCGCCATCCCGTTCTTCGCCTTGATGCATCAGAAGGCGAAGGAGAGCGAGACGATGCTCCTGACGATCGCCGGCGGGATTCTTCTCGGGCAGTGGATCGATCTCTACTGGGTGATTCTCCCGGCCTTCTCGCCCGAGCGCGTCGTGCTCGGCTGGCCGGAGCTCGGCGTCAGCCTCGGCTTCTTCGGGCTCTTCGGCTGGACCGTCCTCGGATTCCTGGCGCGGCACCCGGTGGCGGCGCACGGCGATCCCTTCTTCGAGAAGAGCGTGAGGTTCCACGGATGAGTCACGCCCCTCTGCACGATCCGAACGACGACGACAAGATCTCCACGTATCTCGCCTGGTCGCAATTCGTCGTGACCGCGGTCGTCCTCGGCGCGATCGGCACGCTGGCCTACATGGCGGGCTTCACGTCGGGCAAGGGCGGGCACGCGCCGGCCGACGGCGCGGGGGCCCCGGCGGCGGCCACCGCGGACATCGGCACGCTCATGACCGAGACGCCGGAACTGGTGGCGCAGGGGAAAACGCTCTACGCCGTCAATTGCGTGACCTGCCACGGCGCCGAGGGGGCTGGCGACGGCGCGGCGTCGGCGGCGCTCAATCCGAAGCCGCGCAACTTCACGACGGATCAAGGCTGGAAGTACGGCAGCGGCGTCGCGCGGATCGCCCGGACCCTGACCGAGGGCTTGCCGGGAACTTCCATGACGGCATTCCAGGCCATTCCGATGGCAGAGCGGATCGCGCTGGCCCACTACGTGCGGTCGCTGAATCCAAACGCCGAAACCGACAAGCAGGCCGACCTCGACTGGCTCGGAATTGGTGCGCCAGGCGCGGCCGCGGGCGTTGGCGGCGCCGCGTCGGCCGCGGCCGCTCCCGTGGCGGGGCCGACCATTCCGATCGAGAAGGCGCTGGCGCTCCTGACTGAACCGGCGCACGCCGCCGGCGCGATCACGGCCCCGGCCGCCGAGGATTTCGGCGAGGGAGCGCGCCTCTATGCCGCTCGCTGCGCCTCGTGCCACGGGGGCGCGGGCCAGGGCGGGGTCCGGGTACGCATGCTTGGTTCATCCCCCTACGCGTATGTCATCACCAAGAGCCTGGCCCAATCGCGCGGCGACTGGGCCGTCAATCCCGCCTCGTTCGACCGGCACGTGACCCAGGGACTTCCCGGGACGATGATGCCGGGAAACGGCGATCTCTCTCGCGCCTCGCTCCGCGAGCTTCATTCCTACACCCAGACCTTGCGCGCGCGGCAGGAAGCAGCCAGCCGCGGCAGGAGTTCCTGAGCCCCATGAAACGTTACCGGCTCTCCCTTCGACTGATCGCCTCGACCCTGGCCGTCGGCGCTGGACTCCTGGCCGCCGGAACGGCGTCCGCCTGGATCCTCGATCCCGTGACGCCGGTGGCGCACGAGGTCCGCACGCTCTTCTGGAACGCCGTCTGGATCACGGGGGGATTCTTCCTCCTCGCCGAGGGGCTCCTGCTCGTCGCCATCCTTCGCTTCCGCGCCCGTCCGGGTGTGCCCGCGGCCAGCTTTCACGACAACATGCGTCTCGAGCTCGTCTGGACCGCCATTCCGGCACTGGCGATGGTGATTCTCTCGGGTCCTACCTTCACGACGCTCAAGTACATGGAGACCGTTCCGAAGTCCGACCTCACGGTCGAGATCATCGGGCATCAGTGGTTCTGGGAATACCGTTACCCGCAATTCGGCATCGTCTTCGCGAACGAGCCGCTGGTCATCCCGCAGGGGAAGATCGTGGCGGCCGACGTGTCGTCGATCGACGTCATCCACTCGTGGTTCGTGGCCCAGTTCGGCGTGAAGATGGACGCGAATCCGGGTCGCGTGAATCACACCTGGTTCCAGGTTGAGCGGACGGGCACCTTCAACGGGCAATGCGCGGAACTCTGCGGCGTCCTCCATGGCGACATGGCGATTGTCGTGAACGTGGTCACGCCGGAAGAGTTCGAGCGCTGGATCGAGCAGAAGAAGAAGGGAGCATAGGACGATGGAAGCGGGATCCCTGGCGGGCGGCCATCACGGCGCGGGCGCACCGGCCGCCGGCTTGAAGCCGGGCGGCGGATTGCTGAAGTGGCTTTTCACCACCGATCACAAGCTGATCGGCGTGATGTACATGTGGGTCGCCTTCATCTTTTTCGCCATCGGCGGCATCTTCGCGCTTCTCTTGCGCACGCAGCTCTTCGCACCCGGGCTGAAGGTCCTCGATCCCCAAGTCTACAACCAGATCATGTCGCTCCACGGAACGTTCATGATCTTCTTCTTCACCATCCCGGTGCTGGCCGGGCTGGGAAACTACATCGTCCCGATCCAGATCGGCGCCCGCGACATGGCGTTCCCGCGCCTGAACGCGGTCTCCTTCTGGCTCCTGATCCCGGCCGGCCTGATGATGCTGGCCAGCATGTTCGTGCAGGGAGGCACGGCCGCCGGCGGCTGGACGTCGTATCC